>JBKBKL010000033.1:12294-30983 GCA_046294665.1 Runella sp. | reverse complement strand
GAGAGGCGCAACATTTGTAGTAGCAAAATACAATCCATAAAACACCAAAGCCTCGGAGAGGCGCAACATTTGTAGTAAGATGCTTGATAGAAGTGCATAACAACCACCCAATGAATATATCCCAACCTCCAAACTCCATGAGCCGACTTTTCACCCTTTTATTCGTAGTCTTATCAACTTTTTCGTTTGCTCAAAAAAAGCAAAAAACAAAAACTCCTGCTCCCGTACCCATTGTCAAAAAGCCTTTGACTCACGATGTGTATGATTTTTGGAAAGAAATACCAGAGCGAGTAGTGAGCCACAACGGCCAATGGTTTGGCTATGCCCTCAACCCCCAAGAAGGCGACGGTCGCGTGATTTTCCACCACCTCATCACCAATCGCTGGGACTCTGTGTCGCGCGGGGCGGAGTTGAAATTTACACCGGATTCGGAGTTTGCTGTTTTCAAAATCAAACCCCAACTCGCCACTACCAAAGCCGCCAAACGCGCCAAGAAAAAGAAAGACGAAATGCCCAAAGACTCGTTGGGTCTCTATGCTCTTTCTACCAAGCAGTTGGTCAAAAAACCTTCGGTACAATCATTCAAAATCCCCGAAAAAGAGGAAAGTTGGGTAGCGTTTTTGCAAGAAACCAAAGTCGAGGAGCGAGCAGGCAGTAAGCAGAAGCCTGAAGGAGATAGTACCAAAAACACAAAAACACCCAAACCCAAAAAACAAAGCGACGACCACGGATATGAGTTGGTATGGCGTGAATTGAAAACAAGTCAAGAAAAAACGTTTGCGTTCGTAACCGACTATGAAGTAAGCAAAAACGGTAGTCGTTTGGCGTTTGCTTCGACAGGCACAGACTCTACCAAAGCTGGCGTATATGTGTTTGAGCCAAAAAATCAACAACTCTCGTTGGTGTATGAAGGCCATACAAAGCACAAATTCAAGAAATTGGCTTTTGACGAAAACGGCGAGCAGTTGGCTTTTGTAGCCGATTTGGATACCAATGCCAAAGCACCCATTCGTAAACCGAAGCTGATGTACTGGAAAAACGGTGAAACCTCCGCCGTTACCTTGGCCGATGAAGCCAGTATTCCTTCTCCTAAAGGCTGGTTGGTCAGTAGCGAATACACGCCCAAGTTTTCCAAAAATGGTCAAAAACTTTTCTTCGGCACCAACCCTACGCCTATCGTACAAGACACTACATTGCTTCCCGAAGAAATCGTCAATGTAGAAGTGTGGCATTGGCAAGATACCAAACTTCAGCCTCAACAAAAAGTAACCCTCGAACGCGATAAAAAGCGGTCTTATTTGGCCGTCATCAATTTGGCCGATCGTAAAATCCTCCAACTTGGAAGTGAGCAAATCCCCGATATCGAACTCGTCAATGAAGGCAATGCTGATTTTGTGCTGGCCACTTCCAACGTCAAATACTCACACGAACATTGGGACTGGAATCCTAAGCAAGATGTCTATCTCATCAATACCCGCGACGGTGCGGCCAATCTGGTGCAAGTAAAACTCGAAGGCGATGCGCGCGTGTCGCCGTTGGGCAAATATTTGTATTGGTTTTCCAATCCTGATACAGCATGGTTTGCGTATGACATTGCCCAAAACAAAACCATACAACTGACTGACAACAAGGCCGTTCGGTATGCCGACGAAGAAGACGACCAACCCGACTTTCCCAATCCTTACGGCGTAGCAGGCTGGACTTCCAACGACGAAAGCCTCCTCGTCTATGACCGCTACGACCTTTGGCAAATCAACCCTGCCAATCCTTCCCAAAAAATCAAACTCACCGATGGCAGACCTTCAAAAACGATATTTCGGTATGTACGATTGGATACGGAAGAACGAAATATAGATTTGAGCAAACCTATCGTGCTGCGAACGGTGAATGAAACCACCAAAAAAGAAGGATTTGGAAAACTGGCTACTGGTCAGCAGCAGACCAACATTCAAACACTCTACGAAGGCGACTTCAAATTGGGCAATGCGGTGCTGAAAGCCAAAAATGCCGAGCGCGTATTGTTTACTCAAGAAACCTTCAGAGAGTTTCCCAACTGGTATGCTACCGACTTAAATTTTAAAAGTCCGACACGCATCACCGATGCCAATCCTCAACAAGCCAACTACCTCTGGGGAAGCGTCGAAACAGTCAAATGGCTGGCTGCCGACGGCACACCACTCGAAGGGCTTCTCTACAAACCCGACAACTTCGACCCCTCCAAAAAGTACCCTATGATGACGTACTTTTATGAAAAAAACAGCGACAATCTGCATAGTCATTTTGCCCCACGACCGATTCGTTCCTACGTCAATTTTTCCTATTTTGTGAGCAACGGCTATTTGGTATTTGTACCCGATATTGTTTATAAAATTGGCTATCCCGGTCAAAGTGCCTACAACTGTATCGTACCGGGAGTATTGGCTATGATTGATAAAGGTTTTGTGGATAAAGACCGTATCGGTATATCAGGGCATAGCTGGGGAGGGTATCAGACAGCTTACATCATTACACAGACCGACTTATTCAAAGCTGCCGAAGCCGGTGCCCCTGTATCCAACATGACAAGTGCCTACGGAGGTATTCGTTGGGAGTCGGGCAATTCGCGCCAAGCACAGTACGAACGCACCCAAAGCCGCATCGGTGGCACACTTTGGGAAAAGCCGATGCTCTATCTCGAAAATTCGCCACTTTTCCATGCACCCAAAATCCAAACACCTGTACTGATGATGCACAACGACGACGACGGTGCTGTGCCGTGGTATCAGGGCATAGAGTTTTATGTAGCCCTCAAACGCCTCGGAAAGCCCGTTTGGATGCTTAACTACAACGGCGAAAAACACGGCTTGACCAAACGCCAAAATATGAAAGATTTTGCGGTAAGGCTGTACCAGTATTTTGATTATTATCTCAAAGATGCCCCTGCGCCCGCATGGCTGTCTAAAGGTTTGCCTATGATCGAGAAAGGTATCAATCAACGACTTGCACCTATCGAAACAGATAAGCGTTAGCGCGAGCATTTCGGCTCGTGCTTGGTATTCTAAGGCATCTTGCCACACGATAGCGCGAGCATTTCGGCTCGTGCTTAATATTCTAAGGCATCTTGCCACACGATAGCGCGAGCATTTCGGCTCGTGCTTAATATTCTAAGGCATCTTGCCATCACAAAAAACAAAAACAATGAGATACTACGTTTCTGCCGGATTTTATTATTTTTTGCTTTATCCGCTTTCGTTACTACCCTTGCCTATTTTGTATGGCATAGCCAAAGGTTTGAGTTGGTTTTTTTTCCATGTAGCAGGGTACCGCAAAAAAGTAGTAATGCAGAACATTCGTAGGGCGTTTCCTGAAAAAACTGAAGCCCAAATCAATCAAATCGGCAAACAATTTTACGACCACCTATGTACGATGATGGTAGAAAGCCTCAAATCGTTCAGTATGTCGAAAGCCGAACTATTGAGGCACGTGCATTATACAGGTCTTGAGCCTATCGCACAAATGGCCAGAGAAGGGCGTAGTGTCATTTTGATTGCAGGGCATCGGCACAACTACGAATGGCTTGTTACGGGAATTAATGCGGTGTTTGAGCATCAAGTGGTGGCATTGTATCGGCCCTTGAACAATCCCTTTTTTGAGAAAAAAATCAAAGAAAGTCGAGCGCAGTTGGGTATGCAGTTGGAGTCTATCCACGAAATCAAGGAACGTTTTGCTGACCAACTCAAGCAGCAGCCTTTGGCTGCTGTCTTTGCCATGGATCAGTCGCCTTCCAATCCTAACAGTGCTTACTGGCTGCCATTTTTGAATCAAGATACGCCTGTACTTTACGGCACCGAAAAATATGCCAAAGAGTATGATTTGCCGATTTTTTATGCGCATTTGAGCAAGCCCCGTACAGGCTACTATGTAGCAGATTTTAAGTTATTGACCGATACGCCCCGCCAAACGACGTATGGCGAAATCACTCAAAAAATGATGCAATGGCTCGAAGCCGACATCAAGGCCGACCCTGCTCCGTGGCTCTGGAGCCACAAACGCTGGAAACACCAACGCCCCACTAAGGGGGTCAATGCATCGGCTACCATTTGAGCAATACTTGGTAACTTTACAGTTCTTTTTTTCGTTACCTTTTCATGGAAAATTCCCCCAATCCCACCCTCACCGACATCGAACTCACAGGCCATGATACCATAGAAGTCATAGGAGCGCGTGAGCATAACCTCAAAAATATTGATGTAACCATACCACGAAACAAATTGGTGGTCATTACGGGTATCAGCGGTAGTGGCAAATCATCGCTGGCGTTTGATACCATTTATGCCGAAGGCCAACGCCGCTATATGGAAAGTTTCTCGGCTTATGCACGAGGATTTTTGGGCAACATGGAACGCCCCGATGTGGACAAAATCGAGGGGCTAAGTCCAGTCATCAGTATCGAACAAAAAACTACCTCGCGCAATCCCCGCTCTACTGTCGGTACAGTTACAGAGATTTATGATTTCCTGCGTCTGCTATTTGCACGTGCCGGTGATGCTTACAGCTATGTAACAGGCAAGCCCATGATCAAGCAGTCGCAAGACCAAATCGTAGAGCAGATTCTATGGCAGTTTGAAGGACAAAAAGCCAGTTTGCTGGCTCCTGTGGTCAAAGGGCGCAAAGGGCATTATCGAGAGTTGTTTGTACAAATCGCCAAATTGGGCTATACCAAAGTAAGGGTGGACGGCGAGGTGGTGGACATTACGCCCAAAATGCAACTCGACCGCTACAAAATTCACGACATCGAAATCGTTGTAGATAGAATCATTCCAAAAACAGAAGATCGTTTTCGCTTGAGTCAGTCGGTCGGCACGACTCTCAAGCAAGGCAAAGGCATCATGATGCTGCTTGATGCCAAAAATAGGGTACATTATTTTTCGCAAAACCTCATGGACCCCGAAGCGGGCATCAGCTACGACGACCCCGCCCCCAACAGTTTTTCGTTCAACTCCCCCTACGGCTGGTGTCCTACCTGCCAAGGTCTGGGAGTCATCGAAGAAATCACCGAGGAAAGCATTATCCCTGATAAAAGCCTAAGTATCTCTCGAGGAGCGATAGCCCCCATCGGCGAATATCGTGATTTATGGATTTTCAAGCAGTTGGAAGTATTGCTTAAACCCTATAAAGTCAATTTGAGTACGCCCGTAGAGAAGTTCCCGCGTGAGGCTATCGAACTCATGCTCTACGGCACCGATGAACCAGTGCCAGTACCTTCCAAAAAATATGAAGGCACCGAATGGAACACCACCTACGAGGGGATTGTCCATTTTTTACGCCGCCAGCAAGAAAGCGGCAGCGAAAAAATACAAGAATGGCTCAAAGATTTTATGAGCGTTCGCACTTGCCCCGATTGCCACGGTACACGCCTCAAAAAAGAAGCCCTTTGGTTTAAGATAGACCACAAAAACATCGGTGAGCTGGCACAAATGGATATTCGCGAACTGGCCCAATGGCTCGACGGCCTCGAGGAGCGTATCACCCAACGCCAACGACTCATCGGTCGAGAAGTGCTGAAAGAAATCAGAAAACGGGTAAGTTTTCTGCTCGACGTAGGCTTAGACTACCTGACTCTCAACCGCCCACTGAAAACCCTGTCGGGCGGAGAAGCGCAACGCATCAGGCTGGCGACACAGATAGGCACGCAGCTTACAGGCGTACTCTACATCATGGACGAGCCGAGCATCGGCCTCCACCAACGCGACAACGTGCGGCTTATTGACTCACTCAAAAAACTACGCGATTTGGGCAATACTGTGCTGGTCGTAGAACATGACAAAGACATGATGCTCCAGTCCGACTACTTGCTCGACATCGGCCCCGGAGCAGGGCGGCATGGCGGGCAAATCGTAGGACAAGGCTCGCCCGAAGAGTTTCTGAAGAATGGTTCGACCACGGCCAGCTACTTGAGCGGACGCACCAAAATCGAAATCCCAACCCAACGCCGAAAGGGTAACGACAAATGGTTGAAACTTACAGGGGCTACCGGCCACAACCTCAAAAACGTTACACTTCAAATACCACTGGGTAAAATGGTTTGTGTAACGGGTGTAAGCGGTAGCGGTAAGTCATCGCTCATTCACGAAACGCTGTTTCCGATACTGAATCGCCATTTTTACAATTCCAAGCGCGAACCATTACCCTACAAAAATATTGAGGGGTTGGAGCATATTGACAAGGTGATAGAAGTGGATCAATCGCCCATAGGACGTACTCCACGCTCCAACCCCGCTACTTACACCAATCTGTTTTCCGAAATTCGCGCTTTGTTTTCCGAATTGCCCGAAGCCAAAATCAGAGGGTATAAGCCTGGGCGTTTTTCGTTCAACGTCAAAGGTGGTCGCTGTGAGGAGTGCGAAGGCGCAGGCATGAAAAAAATAGAAATGGAGTTTTTGCCCGATGTATATGTAGCGTGCGATAGCTGCAAAGGCAAACGCTTCAATCGCGAAACGCTCGAAGTACGCTACAAAGGCAAGTCCATCGCCGATGTACTCGACATGACTGTGGAGCAAGCGTTGGAATTTTTTGAGAGCATTCCCAAAATACAACGTAAAGTACAAACGCTCAACGATGTAGGCTTGAATTACATCACACTTGGCCAGCACGCTACTACACTATCGGGGGGCGAAGCACAGCGGGTAAAACTCGCCGAAGAACTTTCCAAAAAAGATACAGGTCAAACCCTCTATATTCTCGACGAGCCTACTACGGGACTGCATTTTCAAGATATACAGCATTTACTCAATGTACTCAACAAACTGGTGGACAAAGGCAATACGGTACTGATCATCGAACACCACATGGACATCATCAAAGTAGCTGACTACGTGATAGACCTCGGCCCCGAAGGTGGCAATGCCGGTGGGTGTATCATAGCCGAAGGTACTCCCGAACAAGTAGCCAAAGCCAAAGGGAGTTTCACAGGAAAGTTTTTGGCTGAAGAATTGTCCATCTAAGCATAACTTCCTCTTTCCATTTTACGTTAAGATAAGTAGCTTTGTCAATCTCTTTTTTTGTTTATGAGTAAAAGTTTAACTTTTGTTTTTTGGGGGGGTATTTTGCTGAGTATCAGTTCTCATGCCCAACTCACTCCTCTCTATTCGGCTTCGGAGCAAGCCAAACTACGAGCCATGCGCCAATCTGCCGAAATGGTGCAAGGACTTGCACAAATTCGCTTGGAAGCATGGGCCAAAGAAAATAACTACCCCCTACGTCAAACCCTGCCCGATGGCACTACGATTTTATTGGTAGGAATCAGTGAAACGGGACAACCTATTTTTGATGCTACCAATACCAATCGCGGTGCTGGCATCACTACCCGAACCGATGCACTCATCGAGGGTGGAGAATTGGGGCTGAACCTGACAGGCGGTAGTCCGGCCATGAAAGGACGTTTGGGCGTATGGGACGGTGGTAGAGTATTGACATCACATACCGAATTTGGAAATCGCGTAACACAGCGCGACCAAGCCAGCACCACCGACAACCACGCCACCCACGTAAGCGGTACTATGATAGCGTCAGGTGTCAATCCTCGCGCCAGAGGTATGGCCACAGGGGCTGAACTGGAGGCGTATGATTTTGGTAATGACGGTACTGAGATGATTGCTGCCGCTCCCGATTTGTTGGTGTCAAATCATTCTTACGAAGCCGTTGGGGGCTGGCGATTCAACTCCAACCGCCCCGGCACCGACAACAACCTCAAGTGGGAATGGTACGGCGATACGACTATCAACGACCAGAAAGACTATAAATTTGGGTTTTATGATGGCCGCGCACGCGAATGGGACCGCATCGCTTACAATGCCCCCTATTATCTCATCGTCAAAGCCGCCGGCAATAGCCGAGGAAGCAACGGCCCTCCCGCTGGTGTACCTTATTTTTTGGGCAGTAGCAGCCGCACCAGTACTTTACCTCGTGCCGCTCAAAATGACTATGACCTTATCACCACTTACGGAACAGCCAAAAATATATTGACCGTAGGAGCTATCAGTGTTTTGAGCAATGGCTATAATCAAATATCCGACCCGCGTATTTCGAGCTTCAGCAGTTGGGGACCTACCGACGACGGGCGCATCAAACCCGACATCGTAGGCGTTGGGGTAAGCGTTTTTTCTACCAGTTCGAGCGGAAACAATGCTTACGCTTCATTGAGTGGCACATCTATGGCATCGCCCAATGTGGCAGGGTCGGTGTTTTTGTTGCAAGAACTACACAAAAACCTTCGGGGCGATTTCATGCGATCTTCGACCCTCAAGGGACTCGTACTCCATACTGCTGACGATGCCGGCAACCCCGGCCCTGACTATCAATATGGCTGGGGACTACTCAATGCCAAACGTGCTGCCGAAGTTATCATCAACCGCGACCAGTCGAATTTATTGAGTGAACGGGTATTGAATAATAATCAAACCCAAACACTGCAAGTCATCGCTTCAGGCAAAGGGCCGCTCGTAGTTACGATTAGCTGGACTGACCCCGAAGCTCCTGCCACTGCACTCACTGCTGCCAATTTCGACAATAGAACCCCTAAACTCATCAATGATTTGGACATTCGTGTAAGCGACGGTACTACCGAGTTCCTACCATGGATTTTGAACCCTGACCAACCAGCAGCCAATGCGACCAACGGCGACAACTTCCGCGATAACGTTGAACAAATATTCATAGCCAATCCAGTACCAGGGAGAACCTACACCATCACCATTCGACATAAAGCCACCATTACCAACAATACCCAACCCTACGCACTCATTGTAAGCGGAATCGGTGGCAAAGCCTACTGTGAGTCGAGAGCCACTTCCGATGCCGATAGCAAAATCACCAGAGTAGTGCTGGGCAATTTGACCCAAGAAGCACGTAACGGTTGCCAATCATACAGCGATTTTATGAACCGAGTCGTATCGGTAGCTGCCAGTCAAACGCTTCCTCTGGAAATAAGTGTCGGCACTTGCGGAGCAGATAATGGTAAAATAGTCAAAGCATTTGCCGACTGGAATGGCGACGGAGATTTTGACGATTTGAACGAACTCGTAGCCACCTCCGAACGCTTGAATGGTACTACTACTTTTCGCTCCCAGCTTCGCGCCCCTTCAGGCTTGACGGTCGGAAATATCACCCGTCTGCGAATCGTGATGGTAGAAGCCACCGACCCCAACTCCATCAATTCGTGTGGCACGTATTCCAAAGGCGAAACACAAGAGTTTTTGCTGCGCTTTGTACGTCCTCAAAGAGATGTCAGCATGAGGGCGTTGGTGAATCCTATGAATAATTTTTGTGGCAATCAGCTCAACAACCTAACCGTACAGATTCGTAATATGGGGAGCGAAACCCTTCAAAACATTCCAGTAAGGGTACAGATTCGAGATACTGTTGGGCGGATATTGGGTACGCTTTCCGCTATTGTTTCGCAGGCTTTGGTGGCATTTACACCTACCAACCTAACCTTACAAGGGGAGGTATTAGGACGATTGGAGGCTGGCAATACGTACATTTTTGAATGTCGTACTGATTTGCCCAATGACCAAGACACCCTCAACAATGTTTTGATCCAACGCCTCACTGTGGCTACGATACCGGTGGTTACGAATGCTACCGCCACTTACTGCGACAATGACCCCCTCGCCCTCATCACAAGAAGTACAGGTACTGCCTTTTGGTACGAAAGCCCCACATCACTCCGACCTTTTGCCATCGGAAACTTGACCAGCAGTAACCTACGACAGCCTGACGGCACTTTTTATGTAGCACTCAACGATTTCAGAGGAAGTATCGGCCCTGTTACCAAGTCAGCTTTTACGGGTGGCTCGTATGCGGGCAACTTCGGCCCTACGCCACTCATTCAGACCGAAATACCATTGATTCTGGAGAGTGCAAGGATTTACACCTCATCAGCAGGGCGGCTGACCTTCAATGTATTGGGTTTAGACGATCGTTTTATTTCAAGCACAAGTATTGATGTGATAGCCTCCCGCAACCCCAACGCCCCCAATGTAGGTGCTCCTTCCGGCCAAGTTGCCGACGATCCCAACGACCCCGGCCAAGTCTATGATCTTAACCTTTCGATACCCCAACCGGGTACGTACAAAATCACTATCGAATATGAAGGTGGGGCTACGATTTTCAGAAGCAATGCAGGTGTATCAGGTTTTCCGTTTGAAGTGCCGGGAGTAATGAAGATAAGAGGAGCATTGTTTACACAAAACAATCGTGTAGATACCCTTACCAATGCTTATTATTACTTTTATGACCTGAAAATCAAGTCTTTGGGCTGTGCCAGCAATCGTACCCCAGTCGTTGCCAAAACTTCCACAAAATCTACACCGACTATCACTTTTGAAGGTAACGGCAGTTTTTGTGAAGGAGCTAATCTGACGCTCAACACCCAAACCAACGGAGGTACTTATCAATGGTTTTTGAACAATCAGCCTATTGTGGGAGCTACCAATCCGACCTTTGCTGCTTCCGGTGCCGGTAGTTACACCGTGAGTACATCGGTCAATAACTGTTTGCCTACTCTTTCTACTCCTGTCAGTTTGTCGGTACGTAGGCCCGAAAAACCTACTGTAACGCTCGATGGCATAGTACTTCGCTCCAATGTCCTTCAAAACAATCAATGGCTACTCGATGGCGTACCCATTTCGGGTGCTACCTCCAATACCCTTACAGCCTTTCAAACGGGCAACTACTCCGTCAGAGCCAATGCCAATGGCTGTGGCGAAATGGTATCTGATGCAGTAAGGGTAGTAATCACATCGGTAGAAAACAACACCCTTTCGCAAGGAGTGAGAAGCCGAGTTTATCCCAATCCTACTTCTCAATTTGTCATTTGCGAATACCAAACTCCCACCACTACCGAAACCAATGTACAGGTGGGTCTTTACGATTTACAAGGTCGGCTGCTCGAACAACAAGCCATGCAAAAAAATGGCAAAATATTTTATGCAAAATTTGACCTCTCAAACTTCCAAAGCGGTACGTTTTTTGCTATAATTCAAGAGGAGAGTACATCTACGCGCATGACATACAAGATTGTGAAACCTTGAGGAATGTGCGTTGTGCTGTGAGATATGCGCTTTTCTTTACCCCTTTTTTATTATATATCGCGTATTCAACTGGCAAGCAAATGCTTAGTATTTTGCTTGTCGGTTGTTTATGCTTCCGTTTTTGCCCAACACCCTCACCCTATCTCTCCCAAAGACTCTGTCCAAAACCTTACGAGTATTTTCCAAAAACGGTATGGACAAAATCGGTCTTTGGCACTTCAGACAGCCAAAAAGTACAAGTGGCCTATCCACAAAAAATATGCCAACAATCGCTGGATTACGTTACAGGGGATAGACAAATTTGGAGAGCCGATTTATTATACTACTCACAATGCCATCGCTTCTACGGGTACACATACCGATCGTTTGTATAGCGGTGGTGGTTTGGGTCTTGACTTGAAAGGGGATTTGCCAGTCCTCGACAGTCGGCTGTGCATTTGGGACGGGGGGCTGCCTCGCCTCTCGCACGTCGAATTTGGAGGTAGGGTTCGTCAGAAAGACAACAACCCGACCTTGAGCGACCACGCTACGCACTTGTCGGCTACAATAGCAGCAGCAGGGGTCAATCCGCAAGTAAAAGGCATGGCCTACGGAGCAAAACTCGATGTCTGGGACTATACCGACGATCTAACAGAAATGGCTCGTGAAGCCTCTAAAATACTGGTTTCTAACCATGCTTACGGTCCCGTAGTAGGCTGGTTTTTCAATCCCAGTCGCCCCGGCAACGACCCCAAACTCAAATGGGAATGGTGGGGCAATACCAACATTCACCCCAGAGAGGATTATCGCTTTGGGTTTTATGACGAAAAAGCACGTGATTTAGACCAACTCGCCTACAACAGTCCTTATTATTTGATTGTCAAATCGGCTGACAACAAAAGAGCCGAAACCGGCCCCCCGATTGGGACACCTTACTTTTTGCGAAACACCAATCAAACCAGTATTTTAGAACGTAGCCGAAACGACGGCTATGATGTCATTCCGTCAGAAGCCAACGCCAAAAATATTTTGACAGTAGGAGGGGCAGAACCCAATTTACAAACCGAACAAATGGCCAATTTTCGCGTGGCGGATTTCAGTGGCTGGGGTCCTACCGACGACGGACGCATCAAGCCTGATTTGCTCGGAATAGGTACCAACGTCCTCTCGGCTATTTCGAGTTCTAATACTGCTTACGCCACTATGTCGGGTACTTCGACAGCCTGTGCCAATGTATCTGGTACTTTGATTTTGCTTCAAGAACTCTTTTATCGCCGTCAAAATAGCTTTATGCGCTCGGCCACGCTCAAAGGTTTGGCACTTCACACCGCCGACAAACCCGAAGGAAAAATCGGCCCAAGCTATGAGTATGGATGGGGGCTTCTGAATGCCGAAAAAGCGGCCAAAGTATTGCTCAACGACCAAAACCAACACGCTGTGTTGGAAAGTACCCTCCGCCCCAACCAAACTTTTCAGCAAAAAATCATCGCTGCCGGCAATACCCCTTTGGTTGTTACGCTTTGTTGGACTGACCCCGAAGCCCCTGCAACTCGTGTCAGCACCCAAACCGTAGATGACCCTACCCCCAAACTAATCAATGATTTGGACTTACGACTAAGTGATGAAAACAACAATACCAGTTTTCCGTGGATTCTCAATCCTGCCAATCCTGCCCAAAGTGCTATACCCGGTGACAACACCCGCGACAACGTGGAGCAAGTGATGATAGCCAATCCTATTCCCGGCAAAATCTATACGCTTACCGTAAGACACAAACGCACACTTCAAAACAACGGCCAGCCTTATTCAGTGATTATCAGCGGTATTCGTTCTCAAAATTGTGAACAAGCTGTGCGTTTTAGCAAAGGGAAAGATACTACGCTTTGTGGGGGAGCATCACTTCAGTTGGCGATAGAAGGCGATTATGGCCTTACGTATGAGTGGTATCGCAATGGAAGATTACTATCGGGCGAAGCTTTACCTCAAATTACCGTCAATCAAGAGGGAGATTATACCGTCAAAGCGGTAGGTTTTCAATGCAGTGCCGAGTCCAAAACCATCAAAGTGAAAGTAGCCAATCTTACTGCTAAAATTTCTCCGGAAGGTAGTGTTACGATTTGCAATAATACCGATTTTACCCTCAAAGTAAGTCCAGAAGCCGGCGGACAAACTTACCAATGGTATCGCAACGGCAGCAAAATGATAGGAGCTTCAGTTCCTACTATCACCACCAACGTAGCAGGTGTTTATACAGCCAGTATTACCAACGGAAATTGTACCGCTACCTCGGCTCCTACGACTGTCCTTTCGGCAGTGCAAACGCCGTCTATTTCGACCAATAGCGGCACCGTAATTCCGAACGGTGGGAGTATTCGCTTGACTACCCATACTGGCGACCGTATGACTTACCAATGGAAACTCAATGATGTCGTAATCCCAACAGCCACAGGCCCTCGCTTGGTGGCCACCTTACCCGGTAAATATACCGTTACCATTACTCAAAACAACTGTTCCGTTACGTCCAAACCGTTGGTGCTGACTACTGTCGAATATCCCACTGGAAGCCCCATCAAAAAGCCCGCCCCCGAAATATTAATCATAAACGAAAATCTTCGTCTATTCCCGAATCCTGCCATCAGTACCCTTACAGTTGCGTATGATTCAGACAATACCTACAATTTGGTGGCAGAATTGATGACGGTAGAGGGAGTTAAATTGGCCGAAAAATTATTGTACGACAACGGTAGTGTATTCCTCAACGATTTTGATATTTCCACGCTTCCGCGCGGTACGTACTTCATACGACTCAACGACGGGCGCAAAAGCATCGCCAAACCTTTTGTCAAACATTGACGTTGTGAAGGTAAGTTTATGTGATTGATTACCATGCCTGTTTCGTATCCTGCTCATTTCCCCCCCGTTTGGCTTCCCAATGGCCACGCCCAAAGTATTTATCCTGCCTTGTTTCGTAAGTTGTCGGTTCGCTACCAAAGAGAACGGATTACTACACCAGACGACGATTTTTTGAACTTAGATTGGAGTTTGGTTTCTGCGGTCAAAAATAAATTGGTCATTTTATCACATGGATTGGAAGGCGACAGCACCCGCCAATACATCGTAGGCATGGTACGGCTACTCAATGCCTACGGCTATGACTGTTTGGCTTGGAACTATCGAAGTTGTGGAGGCGAATCCAATCGTACCTTGCGTTTTTATCACAGCGGCGAAACCTCCGACTTGGATTTTGTCGTGCATCATGCCCTTGCCCAAGGCTATCAACAGATTTTTTTGATAGGCTTTAGCCTTGGCGGCAACGTAACCCTCAAATATGCAGGTGAAAAAGGCAAGAATATTCCAGCCGCTTTGCAAAAAGTAGTGGTTTTCAGTGTACCTATGGATTTGCTGGCTTGTAGTCGCAATATTGAAAAGCCTCAAAACAAAATCTATCTGCACCGTTTTCTGCAATCGCTCAAGCCTAAAATAGCAGCCAAAGCAAAGCAATATCCGCATGATTTTGCATGGGAAGACTGGCGACGAGTCAAAACCTTTTGGGATTTCGACCATTATTTTACAGGGCCACTACATGGCTTTTCGGGTGCTGATGATTACTACGCACGTTGTAGCTCGAAGCATTTTGTGGCCAATATTACCGTGCCTACGCTCATCATCAATGCCCAAAATGACCCCCTCGTACCTTATGAAAGTCTGCCTATTGACCTTATTGCATCTTTGCCGAAAGTTTCGTTAGAACTTCCTGTACATGGCGGGCATTGTGGATTTCGACCTCATAAGTTTGAAGCAAAGGGAACTTATTGGTCAGAAATGCGGGCATTACACTTTTTAGAAAACGCATGAACGGGCTAATCCTCATCGGTGGGCGAAGCAAGCGCATGGGTAGCGACAAAAGCCTCATAGACTATCATGGCCTGCCGCAGCGCGAGTGGCTGTACCGTCTGCTACAACCCTTTTGTAAGCAAGTGTTTTTTTCGTGCCGTACCGACCAAATCAAAGAAATAGCTGACTATCAATACATTGTAGATTTAGAAGAAGATATAGGACCTTTGGGAGGGTTACGGAGTGCATTTCAGTATGATACTTCTTCTGCTTGGTTCGTAGTGGCTTGCGATATGCCTCATATCACCGTAGAAACCATAAAATATTTACTCCAACATCGCCAGCCTCAAAGCATCGCTACTGCTTTTCTTAACCCCGCCACTCATCTCCCCGAACCCCTATGCACGATTTGGGAAACGCGGGCGGCAGAACAGGTCAATGATGCCCTACAACGCGGCAACTACTCCCCTACCCGCCTGCTCCAGCGGCCTGACGTGGCTTTGATTGCACCTGTTGATGAGCAGTGGCTAATGAATATTAACTCGCCCCAGAAATAAAAAAAGAAGCTGCCCTTTTTGGACACCCTCTTTTTAAAAAACCTTTAAAATAAATTGGATTTACCCCTGCTTGACCAACTGAATGTTGAAGTGAAGACGGACTTCATCGCTCACTACCACGCCTCCTGCCTCTGTAACGGCACTCCAGTTGAGGCCAAAATCTTTGCGATTGATTTTTCCTGACACTTCAAAACCTACTTTGTTGTTGCCGTAAAAGTCCACCATTTGCCCGCCATAAACGGCAGAGAGTATAACAGTTTTGGTAACACCGCGTATCGTAAGCTCGCCTACAAGTTCATAGGTTTCTTCATTTTTTGGAGTAAATGAAGTCGAAACGAACGAAAGTTTGGGGTGGTTGGCGGCATCAAAAAAATCGGCACTTTTGAGATGCTCGTCGCGCTGGGGCATATTGGTATCAATGCTATCAATGTCGGCACTAAATGAGATAGCTGCTCCTTCAAAAGTATCGCCTTCTGTGGTCATGCTTCCCTCAAAAGACTTGAAGCTACCTGTTACGGTCGAAATGACCAAGTGTTTTACTTTGAACTGTACTTCGGAGTGAGTGGGGTCAATCGCCCATTGGGTTTGAACTGCTGTTTCCATGTGTTTTTTTGTTTTTTTAGTTTAACGGCACAAATATATATGTATATACATATAATGTCAATACATTTATTTGAAAAAAATTTTTTTAGACTATTTTTTCATAAAACTTTTGAAGTTTTTGGGCCTCCTTTTCCCAGTTATACATCTCTACGACAGCTTTTTGACCATTTTCGCCCATTTTTCGGAGCATCACCGGATTTTCGATACAGCGACGCATGGCATCGGCCAAAGCCACGGCATCGGTGGCCGATACACAAAACCCACAGTCGGAAGATTGAACCACTTGACGAAGCAACGGCAAATCGGAAGTAATGACAGGAAGTCCCAAGGCCATATAATCGAAAAGTTTGGTAGGATAAGAGTCGGGATAATCGCCTACGGCTTTGAGCAATGCCAACCCTGCTACGGCTTCTTGTGCATGGGTGAAGGCTATTGCTTGGGGTTGGTAGCCAAAAAACTGGAAGTTGTCTTTTACTCCTTCATAATTAGCCAAATTTTGAAGTTGGTGTTCATTGAAACGCTTTTCGCCAAACAGCTTGACGACGATTTGGGGATAGTGGGGTTTGAGCAAAGCCACCGCTTTGACCAGCGTATCAAACCCGCGCTCAAAACTCACCACCCCTGCATAAAAAAAAGTAGGTCGAGTCAAATCGGGGGTAGGACTTGGCAGGGTCAGCCACTTTGAATCTGCAAAGTTGTGAACGACGGTGTGAGGCATAGTAAGTTGAGAATATGACAGTAAGTACGCATCTTCCGTAAAAACCAACCAAAAGTATTTTCGAGCTTTATGGTCAAAAAATCGAAATAAACGCTCCAGCCACCAGCTTCGATTGTAGGCTTTGGTCGGGATTTTTTTGTAAAGGTTCTCCTGTACTTCGTAAATGATTTTGGCTCCAAACCATCGAAAAACAAAAGCTAAGGGAAGCAATTCAGCCACGAAAATATGCACAATATGAGGTCGTATCTTCCAAAAATTGACTAAAAGTATCGGGTAGCTTACCAACACCCGTTGCCATACTTTTTTAAAAAAAGGAATCGAGATAAGTCCGTTAGCTTTTAAGCGAGGCAACAGTACCATCACTTCGTAGTGCTTCGACAAAGAGGGAGCGATTTTACCTACAATCCTCGGGTCATGGGGCAAATGCGCTGTACTCAACAACCACACACGTCGGCGTTCTGAACTTGTTTTCATTTTGCAAATATGAACCAATCAACGTAGTTTTGGAAAAAAACCTATGAAACCTTCGTCAATACTTATGTTTTTAGTGGTAGGTTTTCTGCTGCCTGCTACCTGTTTTTCGCAATCTAAAAACCCACCCAAAATGGACAAAACACCCTCAGACAAGCTCGTTGTTTATCAGATTTATACCCGACTTTTTGGCAATCAAAACCGCACCAATAAGTTTTATGGTACTCGCGACGAAAACGGTGTCGGCAAATTCAACGACATCAGCTCGAAAGCCTTGAGCGAACTCAAAAACTTTGGGATTTCGCACGTGTGGTTTACAGGAGTAATAGAACACGCCACCATGACCGACTACTCGGCCTACGGCATTCCCAAAGATAATCCCTACGTGGTAAAAGGCATCGCCGGCTCACCCTATGCTATCAAAGATTATTATGATGTCAATCCCGATTTGGCGGTTGATGTCCCCAAGCGCATGAAAGAATTTGAGGCATTAGTAGCGCGCTCGCACAAGGCGGGATTGAAAGTGTTGATAGATTTCGTACCCAACCACGTAGCACGCCAGTACCGCTCCGATGCCAAGCCCAAAGGAGTCAAAGACTTCGGCGAGGACGACCGCCAAGACGTAGCATTCGACCCACAAAACAATTTTTATTACCTTCCCAACCAAGCCTTTCAAGTTCCCGACAATGTGCCGATTCCACCCGGTATAACCGCATGGCCCTACACCGAAACCCCCGCCAAAGCTACCGGCAATGATGTCTTTGCGGCTAAACCAAGCATCAACGACTGGTTTGAAACCATCAAACTCAACTACGGTGTAAACTACCTCAACCAGCGAAGCAAGCATTTCGAGCCTATTCCGAATACTTGGCTCAAAATGAGGGATATTTTACTGTATTGGGCCACCAAAGGCGTGGATGGTTTCCGCTGCGATATGGCCGAAATGGTTCCGGTAGAGTTTTGGGCGTGGGTCATTCCTGAAGTCAAAAAACAATATCCGAACATCATTTTCATCGCCGAAATCTATAATCCTGCGGAGTATCGTAATTACCTCTTCGTAGGCAAGTTCGATTATCTCTACGACAAAGTTGGGCTTTATGACTCCTTGCGTCGTCTTATGGAAGGACATGGCCACACTGCCGACATCACGCGCGTCTGGCAGCAAGAATCGGGCGATTTCGGCAATCGTATGCTGCGCTTTCTCGAAAACCATGATGAGCAGCGAATCGCCTCTAAGTATTTTGCCAAAAATCCGTTTTATGCCATACCGGCTATGGTCGTGTCGGCTACATTGCACACGGGTCCTGTCATGTTGTATTTTGGGCAAGAAGTAGGCGTAAATCCCACCGTAGCCGAAGGTTTTTCCGGCGACGACGGACGTACCACGATGTTCGACTATTGGGGTGTACCGGAGTTTCAGGCATGGGTAAACGGCGGTAAATTTGACGGAGGGCA
>JBKBKL010000033.1:8941-12284 GCA_046294665.1 Runella sp. | reverse complement strand
GGAGGGCAGCTCACGCCCGAGCAGAAAGGCTTACGAGGTTTTTATGCCGATTTGCTCCGATTGGTCAATCAAAGTCATGCTATCAGGCATGGTGCTTTTTATGACTTGCAGTATGCCAATCAACAAACGCCCGGCTACAATGCGGCCAAAATGTATGCTTATTTGCGCCACTCAGACCGACAAAAGCTGCTGATTGTGTGCAATTTTGATTTGACAAATGGTGCCGATGCACAACTCCAAATCCCGCCGCACGCTTGGGAAACCATGGGGCTATCTGCCGACGGGAAATATACGTTGAAAGAAATCTTTCATCACCCCCAACAACTCACACTTTCGGCCAAAGAGGGTGTACCACTCCAAATGCAAGCCAACAGCGTAAGAATTTTTGAAATCTTAAAATAACTTATATCCAGACTCATGAAATACATTTTTGCCCTCATCTTGAGTAGCCTAATACTCACCACATTAGCTCAAGCCCCCACTACTGAAAAACATCTCAAAAATATCCGACAACTTACCTTCGGCGGCGACAATGCCGAGGCGTATTTCAGTTTTGATGACAAGTACGTTTGCTTTCAATCCAACAACCCCAAGTGGGGCTTAGAATGTGACCAAATTTTTTATCTTGATGTGAAGAAAGGCCTGAAAAATCCTGATCAACGACCACAATTTATCAGTACAGGCAAAGGCCGAACTACTTGCTCCTATTTCATGCCCGACAATAAACATATTTTGTTTGCCAGTACACACCTTGGCGACGAAAAATGTCCTCCACCGCTCAAACCTTACAAGAACCGCTACTTGTGGGCTATTTATGATTCTTATGACATTTTTGTAGCCGACCGAAAGGGCAAAATCGTCAAACAACTCACCAATACCGTCGGGTACGATGCCGAAGCTACCATCTCACCCAAAGGCGACAAAATCGTTTTCACCTCGACCCGCGACGGCGACCTTGACCTTTATACGATGAACATTGACGGCAGCGATGTACGGCGCATCACCTATGACTTGGGCTACGACGGCGGTGCATTTTTTTCTCCCGACGGTAGTAAACTAGTCTTTAGAGCCTCTCGCCCCAAAACCACCGAAGACTCGCTCGAATACAAAAAACTGCTTTCAATTGGTGCTGTAGCACCTACAGAAATGGAGATTTATGTCTGCAATGTAGATGGGTCTGAATTGCGCCAAGTAACCAAACTCGGCAAAGCCAACTGGGCACCTTACTTCACCCCCGACGGCA
Source organism: Runella sp. (assembly GCA_046294665.1). Lineage (GTDB taxonomy): Bacteria > Bacteroidota > Bacteroidia > Cytophagales > Spirosomataceae > Runella. The sequence goes on along the minus strand of JBKBKL010000033.1, from coordinate 11,041 downwards.
AAAAAATCATTTTTTCCTCCAACCACCACAGCGAGCGTGGGTACGATTTTCAGCTTTATACCATCAATCTCGACGGTACCGGCTTGGAACGCATCACACACGAAAGCTACTTCAATGCTTTCCCGATGTTTTCTTATGACGGAAAGAAGTTGATTTTCAGTTCCAATCGCAATGCTCCGCAAGGCACTCGCGACACCAATCTTTTTATAGCCGATTGGGTGGATTGACGAAGGTTTTGAGAGCTTTTTATAGACCATTGCCCTGACGAAATCGAATGAAATCTGATCTCAACAATATTCATGATAAGTTCAGTAAAGAACTACTCTCTGACCGCCAAATCGCTATTGATTTTTTGAGTGAATTACTTCCAAATGATTTTACGGCACAACTGCGGCTGGATACTCTTCAGCAACTACCCGACTCATATCTTACTGAAAAATTACGGAAATCATTCGCAGATATTGTTTGGCGCGTCGAAACCACTACCGAATCACTCCAAATTTGCCTCTTGCTCGAACACAAATCCTACCGAGATGACAAAGTGGCTTTTCAACTTTTGGAATACGTAGCTTTGGCTTACCGCCAACAACTCAAAAACACTACCCGCCCCGAACTCATCGTACCTGTACTCTACTATCACGGCAAAGATAAATGGGACTTGCGCTCGCTGGCAGATTTTTTCAAAGATTACCCAGAAGTATTTCAGAAGTATGTACCAAAATACGAAGCTGCTTTTATCAATTTACAACAATACCAAGCCGATGACCTTCTTAAAATCCACAATGGATTATTAGCAAGTAGTTTGTTGATTCAAAGGCATTTCTATAATAGCCAGCAACTTTTCTTGATGCTGGAGCGTATGGCAAGATTGATAGAGCCGCACTTGCACAAAAACTTAACAGATGTTATATTTGTTTATCTGTTGAATCAATTGGACGTAGATCAGGAGATTCTCCAGCAAAAATTAGAAGAAGTATCAAAACCTGTAACCGACAAAGCGATGAGTGTATATGAACAATTAATCCAAAAAGGGGTCAAAAAAGGCTATGAACAAGGCATCGAAAAAGGTAAAGCCGTAGGAATTGAGCAGGGTAAAGCTATTGGTATGCAGCAGGGTATGCAGCAGGGTATGCAGCAGGGTATGCAGCAGGGTATGCAGCAGGGTATGCAGCAGGGTATGCTGCAAGGTATGCAGCAGGGCATTGAGCAAGGCAAAGCTGTTGGAATTGCAGAAGGTATTGAACGGGCTACCGAAAAGACTGTTTTGAATGCTTTCGACAATGGTATTGACTTAACAACGATTCGTGTTATTACTGGCGAAAGCCTCGAAAAAATTGAAGAAATTTTAACAAAGAATGGTAGAAAGTAGTTTTTTGAAAAATTAGTTTCTTCAAAAAACTACCCCTTTTGTTATTTCAGTCGCTCTTGAAATAGCTTCAAAATACGCTTATACTCATCTGTCCAACTGCTGGCTTCTACGAAGCCGTGATCCTCCATCGGATAAGCCGCCATTTCCCAGTTGTTCTTTCCGAGTTCGATGAGGCGTTGTACCAACCGATAGGAATCTTGGATATGTACGTTTACGTCCACCATACCATGGCAAATCAACAGATGACCTTTCAAACCTGCCGCATGATATATAGGCGAACTCCGACGATAGGCTAACGAATCAGTATGAGGTTCATTCAAAATATTGGCCGTATAGCCATGATTGTACGCTGCCCAGTCGGTAACGGGACGTAGTGAGGCTCCCGCTGCAAAAACGCCCGGCTTCGTAAACATAGCCATCAACGTAATAAATCCCCCATAAGAACCTCCATAAATACCAATCCGCTTGGGGTTGATTCCGTGTTTTTCGACCAAATATTTGGCTCCGTCCACGTGGTCGTCGAGGTCTTTGCCTCCCATAAAACGATAGATACCTGTGCGCCAGTCGCGGCCATAGCCTGCCGAGGCTCGATAGTCCATGTCGAGTACGGTATAGCCCAAATCGGCCAGCAGGTTGTGGAACATATACTCGCGAAAATACTGGCTCCACCATTTATGGGCGTTTTGTAAGTAGCCTGCCCCATGTACAAAAATGACTGCCGCCCCATTTTT
>JBKBKL010000033.1:0-8931 GCA_046294665.1 Runella sp. | reverse complement strand
CAAGCGTGCATACACCTCTGCACCGTCGGTAGCCTTTACTTTGATAATCTGCGGATCGCGCCAAGGGTAACTCTTAAACTCGTCTGTAAGCGATTGTGTGATTTGGGTGGCTGTTGTATTAGGCTGATTTTCTTGCCAATACAACTCCCACGGCTTAGTAGAATACGAATAACGCAGTACAATTTTTGATTCATCGGGTGATAGTTCTGCCTCATTGTTGCCCGTCATGGTAGTCAATCGTATCCGTTCGCCACCCGTTACGGCCATTCGGTAAAAGTGTTTTTCGCCGGGGTGTACTTCATTGGAGATGAAGTAAATCGTCTTTTTGTCTTTGGAGAGTTGCGCTTCTTGTACTTCAAACTTACCAGATATGAGGGCTTTTTTCTCTCCAGTGCGTACATTGAGGCTATATAAATGCGAGTAGCCAGTTTCTTCGGACTGGAAAAGAATCGTTTCATGGTCGGCCCAAGTGAGCCAAAAAGCCCCTGGACCTCCTACCCAAGCCTCATCGCGTAGGCGGTGCAGGGTTTTGAGGGTGGCTGACTTAGTGTCGAGGAGTGCTATCCAGCGGTCTTTGTTGTCTTGCGCTCGTATTATGACCACACAGTAGCTACCGTCTTCCGACCATGATACATTGAAAAACTGCACTTTTCGGTCTTTGAGTTTCTTGATTTTGGTCGAATCGAATGTATAATCTTTGACAAAATCGGGTAAATCTTCAAGCCCCGTCAATCCTTTGATTTTGACTTCTTTGACAGTATCGGCTTCGATGTCATAGATAAACAACTGCGATGTGCCAAGAGGCGCACCAACTTTAGTGCGGGCGGGTATGTCTTCTGTAAAGCCCGATTCCGTCACATAATTGGGGACGATGGTCGTTTTGGCATCTTTGGAAGGTTTGGTAGTGGTGTAAGTGATGAAGTTTTCTTTGGGAGAAAGGGTCAAGCTACCCAAATTGGCATCGTTCAAAAAGATTTCTTTGGGGCGTTTGGGGAGTTGTGCTTTGGCTATTTTATCTCCTTCTTTTTTCTTATCAGAACGTTCTTTTAGCACTTCAAACATAGCCAATTGGTCGGCTTTGAGCCATTTTTCTTGCTCATTGGGGGTAGTTTCGGCTTTTTTTGTACCTGATTGAATGTTGGTGAGTTGGGTGAGTTCGCCAGTACTGAGTTTTATCGAAAACAAATTCAACCCTCGGCGGAAGATGACCTTACTTTCATCGCCATTGAAAGTCGGTGCGGATTCTGCTTCGACGGTGTTGGTGAGTTGTTTGCTCTGACCGGAGGCTATATCCAACCAAAAAATGTCCCCATTTTTTTCGTAAAGTTTTTGGGTTTTGGCACGATTGTAAACCCCCGTTTGGTTTGGCAATGATTTACGCTCTGTGGGAGATACTTTCCGAATCTGCTTTGTAGCCATTTCATAGACATACAGTGAGTCGGAAAGGGCTTTGTCGGGGTTCCAGTTGAAATATACTTTAGTACCGTCTTCACTCCAGTAGGGATTGGTGGGGGCAGTCCCTATCCACTTGGGGTCGCGCATGATTTTCTCTACGGTCAGAGGGGCAAGGGTCTGGGCATGGCTATTGGCTAAGACAGCCCAAAAAGACAATAAAAGTAAAATATTTCGCATTAGTCAGGGTTGGTTATCAGAGATTTTTGATGTGGTAAATAAACACAAATAATTTAAGAAATATTCGACACTCTCCTTAACATATTCGCTCAGGATACTTTAAAAGTGAGATTTGTAGCATTTTGGCATCTTTTTTACAGTTATCTTTGTCTAAAACATCTTATGCAAACCCGACTCCTCCCTCCATCCAAACGCATCGCACTCGTAGCGCACGACCACAAAAAAGCCGAACTCATCGAATGGGCAGTATATAACAAAACCACCCTTTCTCTCCATCAGCTTTTGGGTACTGGCACCACAGGCCGCCTGCTCGAGGAGGCACTCGGTGTGCCTGTCATGAAGTTGTTGAGTGGGCCGCTCGGTGGTGACCAGCAGATTGGGGCTATGATAGCCGAAGGCAAAATAGACGTATTGATTTTTTTTTGGGATCCTATGGCCGCCCAACCTCATGACCCCGACATCAAAGCCCTGCTGCGCTTAGGTGCAGTGTGGAATATCCCCATCGCCTGCGACCGCGCTACGGCCGATTTTTTACTCACCTCTCCGCTCATGCACACAGATTATGAGGCTATTTTGCCAGATTATACTACTTATCTAACCCGAAAAACATGATATTTTTCATGACTGACTGAAACGTTAGAAAAGTACTTTTGGTAGTGTCAACTGACAATCCTACCGTCTGACATTTCGATGATGCGGTCGCCACCACGGGCAAAGTCGGGGTCATGCGTAACGGTGATAATCGTCTGGTGATTTTCTTGCGAAATTTTCCGAAAAATCTCAAATACACGTTCCGAATTGGCCTTGTCGAGGTTGCCGGTGGGTTCGTCGCCCATGATGATGGCAGGGTCGTTGATGAGAGCGCGGGCTATGGCCACCCGCTGCTGCTGTCCCCCCGAAAGTTTGGAGGAGGGCTTGCGGGCGTGGTCGGCCATATCCACCAGACGGAGTTTTTCGTAGGCGCGTTCTTCTATTTCGCGGGTGCTGTATTTGCCCAATTTTTGGGCAGGGAGCATCACGTTTTGAAGTACTGTAAACTCCGGCAGTAAAAAATGAAATTGAAACACAAAACCGAGGTGTTCGTTGCGAAACGCTGCCAATCGGTCTTGGCTTTGGCCTGTGAGTGCTTGGCCGTTGAGTTCAAGGTTGCCTTCGTAGTCGGTGTCCATGGTAGAGAGTACGTAGAGCAGTGTAGATTTGCCACAGCCCGACTTGCCCACGATAGACAAAAACTCACCGCGTTTTACTTGAAAGCCAACGTTGTCGAGTACTTTGAATCGTTCGGGTTCGTAGAAGTATTTATTGATATGCGAGGCACGTAAAATCGTATCCATCGTATTTTTTGATTATTTTTGGAAAAAATATTTATTCTTATGGCAGCAGCATTATTTGAAACTACTTCACCAAGTGATTTGAAAATCTTGATTGAGCTTGCTCAAAAATTGGGCATTCGTACTCGGCTTTTATCTCATGCAGAATTAGAGGATTATGTAATTGGAGAAAAGATTGCAAAAGGTATGAAAGGTGATACTGTTGGTCGTGAAAAAATCCTGAAAGCCCTCGAATGAAAGTTGAGTTCAAAGCCAGTTTTTTGAAAGATTTGCAAAGTGTAAAAGATCATTCTTTGAAAGAATCTATTCGGAAAGCCATTATTTCTGTTGAAAAAGCAGATAATATTCAGCAAATCCCCAAAATAAAAAAACTTACAGGTTACTCGTCCTACTATCGAATCAGAATTGGCGATTATCGTATAGGGCTGAACTTTGAATCTGATACCATATATTTCGTAACGCTTGATCATCGAAAAGACATATACAAACACTTCCCGTAGAAGATATAAACCCTTTCATACTTTTTGATACGAAGGAAAAATATTTAACCTAAACAGCTCACATTTGTGAAGGTTTGCCTACACAAAGTAGCTTATCCTCTCAAAATTGCTACTGGGTCAATTCTGGCGGCTTTTCGAGAAGGAAAATAGCCTGCCAGAAGTGTTGTAATAACTCCAAAAATCAACCCCATTAAATAGTATTCAACTTTAAAAAGTACAGGGAAGGTCTTGATACTTAAAAATTCACCTGCATCGAAGGGAGTGATGGACAAGAGGTAGCTGATCAAAAAGCCTACCAAAAGTCCAAGTAACCCACCCGCCAAGCCGATGATGACGGCTTGCCATAAAAATACAGACACTACGTCTTTGCCACCAAAACCCGTTGCTTTCAAGATGGCAATATCTTTGAGTTTATTGATGACATTCATATTCATAATGTTATAAATACCAAATCCAGCTACCACCAGCAATGTCATCGAAATAACAAAGGTCATTACATTTCTGATTTTCTTGCCCGTCAGGATGGTGGCGTTTGCGGTAGCCCAATCTTCGGCATCGCAGCCCATTTGCTTGCGGAGTATTTGGGTAAAAGGAATCGCTTGAAGTGGATCATTCATTTTTAGGTGAATATCGGTGATGTAGCTGGCATCTTTACCAAGCATTTTTTGGACGGTACTGATACTGGTGTAGCAACGCAGGTTGTCTATGGTGCCAATACCAAACCCAAAAATACCAACCACCCTCAACGTAAAATTGCCACCAACTGGAGTAGTAACGCTTACTTTATCGCCAATCCGGACGTTGAGTTTTCGGGCAAGCGTATTACCCAGCAAGATGCCGTTTGGATTGGATAACAATGAGGTGAAACTTCCCGACTTAATACGACTATCTAAGTTGTAAAGTTTATTTTCTCTTGGATAATCAATACCCGCAATGATTCCTGAAATTTGAATAGGACCGTTGTTGAAAAAAGCCTGTGAACTTACTTCGGGAGAAACACCTTTGACGTTTGGCATCTTTTCAATCAGTCGCACCATTTCAAGACCGTTTTTGAGGCGGGGGAGTTGCTGTTTAGGTTTTTGATGATAGACGACATTGAAACCATCGGGCTTTTGGGTGTCCAAAATACTGGTTCGTTGGGTATTGATGTCATTGTAAAGTCTTATGTGTGGGCTTGCATCGAGTGCAGAATCCTCCAAAAACTGATTGACCCCTTGCATGAAGCTAATCATGACGATAAACATCGCAATCCCAAACGTAACCCCCAGCATGGCAATCAACGTTTGTCGTTTTTTGGACAGCAGGTGTGTTTTGGCTATTTGAAAGGCGATTTGCATCGGGAGAGGGTTTTTAGGGTTTTAGCAAAATACTCTCGACGGTTAATCCACTTTTAACCTCCACTTTTTCAAAATTCTCGGCCCCTTTCTCAAACTTTATCTTTTTCTTTTCACCTTTTTTTTCTACCCATACGCTGTCGCTACCTACAACGAAAGTTTTCGGAATGGTCAGGGCTTTGGGGTTTTGAGATACGATGATATTGGCCTCGACCGTAAGGCCGTAGTATGCCTCTGGGGTGTCGCCTACAAACTCAGCATCTACTCGAAACGACTGGTCTATGCGATTGAGTTTAGGAAAAATCTTTGTTACACGTGCTTTAAATACCTTCTCTTGATAAACGTCGGTTTTGATGAGTACCTCTTGGCCTACTTTGATTTTGCTAAAATCACTCTCATCAATGGCCATTTGGACATACAAATCTTTACTGCTGCCGATGAGCGCAATGGCTTCGGTACGGCGTACCATTTCGCCCGGTTTCTTGTATATTTCATAAATCTTACCCGCCTCAAAGCTCCGTACACGGTAGTTGTCGCCTTCTTTGGTATTGATGCGATAGGCCGAGCGGGTATTTTGAAGGTCAATATAAAGTTGATTTCGGACACGCTTGAGGGCATTTTGGCGGGCTTTTAGGTCTTCTTGGGCGGTTTCGTAAGCGAGCTTGGCGCGGTCGTAGTCTAAGGTAGTTCCTACGTTTTGGGCACGAAGGGCGCGGTAGCGTTCGTAGTTAGCCGAATCGTTGCGTAGTTTGATTCGGGCTGCTCTGATTTGGGCTTCCAACTCTTGTAATACGGGCGATGTATCGCTCAAATTGACCTCCGATTGCCGATAAATATTGCCAGCAGCTTCTGAACGGGCGTTTTGGGCATCGCTTTCGAGAACAAAGAGCAACTGATTTTTGGTTACGAAATCGCCTTCTTCTACCATTTGCCGCTGCAAAAACCCGTCGGCATTGGCAAACACACGGTATTCTTGGCGCGGATAGACATTGCCCGAAGCATAGACGGCCTCTGTGAGCGACTCGTAGGTAGGTGAGGTAGTTTCAGATTTGGATTGGCAACTAAAAATCAATGCCCCAAAACCGAGATAGAAAATCATTTTCATAAGCCTTTGAAATAGAGGAGTCAAAATAACAGAAACCCTACAAGATAGCCAACCTCAAAATATAGGAAACTGACAAAAAAGCGCGTGAAACGGAAGAAAGCCCCTACCTTTGTGGCCAAGCCATGACCGACAAAAATAATCTCAATGTATGCAAGTTTCTGGTTTTACTTTTATTCGCAATGCTGTCTTGTTCGATTTCCCGATTGTAGAAGCAATCACATCGGTATTGCCACTTTGCGATGAGTTTGTGGTGGCCGTAGGCAAAAGCGAAGATGATACGCTTGCCCTAATCCAATCTATCAATAGCCCCAAAATCCGAATCCTCGAAACCGTTTGGGACGAATCCCTTCGGCATGGTGGAGAAGTCTATGCTGCCGAAACCGACAAGGCGTTTGCGGCCATTTCGCCCGATAGCGATTGGGCGTTTTATATTCAGGGCGATGAAGTAGTACATGAACGCGATTTGCCCAAAATCAAAACCGCTATGCTTCAATACAAAAATGACAAGCGCGTAGAGGGGCTGCTATTCAACTACTTACATTTTTATGGCTCTTACGATTACGTAGGCGACTCCCCCTCGTGGTACAGGCGCGAAATCAGAATCATCAGAAACGACAAGGCTATTTTTTCTTACCGTGATGCACAAGGGTTTCGTAAAAAGCCCAACGAAAAACTCCACGTAAAACTCATTGAGGCAACTATCTATCATTATGGCTGGGTCAAAGACCCGCGCGTCATGGGAGCCAAGCATGAACATATTCATCGTTTTTGGAGCGAAGAGCCTCAAAATGCAGTACCTGCTGAGGGCTTCGATTATTCCAATATTGATGCTTTGGCATTGTTTGAAGGTACGCACCCCCAAGTCATGGAGGCGCGTATTGCTCAAAAAAACTGGCAGTTTTCGCATGATATTTCTCACAAAAACCTAAAATTCCGCCACCGTATCAAACAATGGATTTTTAGGAAAACGGGCTGGTACTTGGGTGAATATCGAAACTATGAGTTGGTGTAGGAATACTTCAGGCCACTTTCCAGCTCACGCCCTCCAGCCCTTTGAGTGAGTCGAAAAACTCGTTGGTGGGAGCTACCCGAAACTGCCGGCTTTGCATCTTGACCTCGGTACGCGAAAAATGATCTACCACCGACACCGATAGCGTACAGTGCCCCGGATAACGTTGTACAGTTTGATTGAGTTGATGTACTAAGGTAGCATCGAGCAAATCCAAATCCAGTTGTAGTTTGATTTCTTTCGTCATTTTTTCTCTGATTTGAGAAAGTAGTTGTATGCTACTGATTTTAAATTCGTACTGGTCTTCTGATTTCCAGCGATTTTGGAGTTTGCCTTTCAAATAAAGAAAATGACCCACTTGAATATAGGCCGAAAACTTAACGAAATCTTCCCCAAAAAGACTCATTTCTAATGAACCTGTATAGTCTTCGATTTTGAAGATACAAAAAGGGTTGCCTGTTTTGGTGGTGCGTACTTGTGCGCTGCTCACTATCCCTGCTACTGTGAGGTCTTTGCCAAATAGCAAGGGTTTACCGCCTATTTCGATATTGGCTTTGGCCGCTACTTCATCATCTTCATTCTCCTCATTTGTTTCTATTTCTTCGGTAGTACGCATTACCTTATCGAGGGTGCAGGTGCAGAAGTTTTCGAGTTCGAGGCGAAACATATCGAGGGGGTGGCCCGAGATATAAAAACCTACTACGTCTTTTTCGTAGCGGAGGCGTTCGATGTCGCCCCATGGCTCTACCACGGGCGGTTTGGGTTTTTGAATGGCCATGGTTTCTCCCCCAAACGCCCCAAAGAGCGACGACTGTGTGTTGGCTTTATCGGCGGCATAGTTGTTGGCGTATTTGATGAGTTTTTCGATAAAAGTCTGCTGCTCACCCTCTGCCGTTACAAAGTACTGTGTACGATTCAGTTCAAAGCCATCGAGTGCGCCTGCATAAGCCAGCGATTCGAGGGTTTTCTTATTGACGGTACGCAGGTTTACGCGGGTGATGAAATCATAAATATCTTTGAAAGGACCGCGGGCGGTACGCTCTTCGATGATACTTTCTACGGCGGCATCTCCAGTACCTTTGATTCCTCCCAGCCCAAAGCGTATCTCACCGCGTTTATTTACGCTGAAGTGCCGCTCCGACTCGTTGATGTCGGGTCCCAGAACAGGGAGGTTCATAGCTTTGCACTCTTCCATGAAAAAAGTAATCTTCTCAATGTTGCCCAACGAACTCGTCAATACCGCCGCCATGTATTCGGCAGGGTAATGGGTTTTGAGATAGGCAGTTTGATAGGCTACAAAAGCGTAGCAAGTAGAGTGGCTTTTGTTGAAGGCATAGCTGGCGAAGGCCTCCCAGTCGGTCCAGATTTTTTCGAGTTTTTTCTCATCGAGGTTATTTATTTTGCCTCCTTCTATGAATTTATCCTTCATTTTGTTCAAGACTTCAATCTGCTTCTTACCCATAGCTTTACGAAGTACGTCGGCATCACCCTTCGTAAAACCAGCTAATTTTTGGGACAAAAGCATGATCTGCTCCTGATACGTACAATTATGCAGGATAACATTGTTGCCTACAAAATTATGAATACCCTCAACCGTAATATCATATACTTTTTCTTTACCAAGAGGTTGGATTTCGATGATTTCGTCCCATCTGACATTTAAGTTTTTTTGAGTATTGTCAAGCGGCAATTTTTCAATAAGTACTTTGACAGTACTACCGCTAATTCTCGCATATTTTCCTTTTTTACTGGGCAACAAATGTTGTCTATCAAAACCATATTTATTCATTAAACTACGACCGGAGCCTTTCCATACTTGACCGAGTTCATCTAAAAACAGCTGTCGAGAAATAGAGTCGTGTACTTCAAATCCAGTCAATTTTACTTCTTTCATTCTTTTTACTACCAAATGAGGGGCAATGAGTTCGGCAAATGCCTTCAAATTATACACAGTTATTTGATATGCCGTCATTTTTTGGTTGCGGCGATTGTTGTGGTAAAACGACTCATAGATAATACT
>JBKBKL010000032.1:0-31758 GCA_046294665.1 Runella sp. | reverse complement strand
GCCTCTTCCCGACGTAACCACTACTTCTTGAAGCTGGTTTCCTTCTTCTACCAGCTTAAAATTTACAGTAGAGTTGGCCCCCAAATCAGCCGAGATGTTGTTTTGATCTTGAGATTTGTAACCGATGAATGTTGCGGTCAGTGTGTAGGGGCCACCGACACGTACTGCTGGGAAATTAAAACGTCCTTTTTCGTTGGTCACGGTTCCGTACTTGGTTCCTGAAGGCGTGTGCACTGCCACAATAGTAGCTCCGGGCAAGATTTCACCTTTGTTGTCGGTTACGGTACCACTTATAGAAGAAGTAGTAACCCCCTGTGAGTAAACATCTCTACCCATAAAAATAGCGGTAATGACTGCGAATAGTGCAATTACCGCCTTAGTCCTTCGTAAGAATTTGAAGTTCATAAAACTGGGAAATTTGGTTAGAATTTGATTGATTTGATTTGCTGATTGTAAGTATGATTGGCCGCAAAGATAGGAAGAATTTTGTGGCACAAAAAGAAGGGATTTCTATCTATAATACTAAATTAACATTGGGAAGTAACTGATTTATTGAAATAATTCTGTTTTTTATCTAAAAATTTCAAAATTTTTTTGAAGAACGTCAATAACCAATATATCGGGTTTGGGTTTGTCAAACAGTTTATCAACATTTCAAAAAGAAAAAGGTTTATTTTGCTTTTTTGAAGGATCTAAAAATTAACATTTTCTTAATATTCAACTCAAAATCGTCCAAACTAAAGATTGTGCTGATATGCTCCCCAAAATTTATGTTGTCCCTACGCCCATTGGCCATCTCGAAGACATCACATTGAGAGCCATCAATATCCTCAAAGAAGTAGATGTGGTACTGGCTGAAGACACTCGTACAACGGGAGTTTTACTCAAGCATCTCGGTATTCAGAAACCATTGCAGAGTTATCATATTCACAATGAGCATCAGACCGTACAGCGTATCGTAGCGCGGCTGCTCAAAGGGGAGCGCATGGCACTGGTATCTGATGCTGGAACTCCGGCAATTTCTGACCCGGGCTTTTTGCTGGTGCGCGAGTGTTTGAAAAACGGCATCGAAGTAGAATGTCTGCCCGGCCCGACGGCTTTTGTACCCGCCTTGGTCAATTCGGGCTTACCTGCCGACCGCTTTACATTCGAGGGGTTTTTACCTCACAAAAAAGGCCGCCAAACGCGCCTCATGTCTTTGAAAGACGAGGAGCGCACGATGATTTTTTATGAATCACCTCATCGGCTACTCAAAACTCTCGAACAGTTTGTAGAATACTTTGGGGCTGACCGTCAAGCCTCTGTGTCTCGCGAATTAACAAAAGTTTATGAAGAAAATGTACGAGGTAGTTTGAGCGAAATTATTGCTTACTTTGCCGAAAAAACTATCAAAGGTGAAATCGTTATCATTGTGGCTGGGAAGTAATATGGAGGCACAGAGGCAGCAAGGCAGAGGTTTTGGGCGATTGAAGGCTTTTCTTTTTGGCTTTTTGGGGTTTGTTTCTTTCTTGTCTTTGAACAGCTTTTTGCTGTTGGCGCAGCCGTTGAGTCCTTCGGCGCAGGTGAGTCTCATTACGGTAGGGCCGGGAGAGGAGCTATACAGTAGTTTTGGGCATAGTGCGTTGCGTTTTTCTGACCCGCAGCAAGGCGTTGACAAGGTGTATAACTACGGCACTTTCGATTTTCGTACCGACAATTTTTATGTCAAGTTTCTACGTGGTACGCTTCCTTATCAGCTTTCGGTAGCACCGATGTACTACACTTTGTACGGCGCGCAAGCCGAAAACCGCGAAGTGATTGAGCAAGTTTTAGACCTTTCGCCCACTCAAAAGCAACGCTTGTACGACTTTTTGGAAAACAACTACCTCCCTCAAAACCGCCAGTATCAGTACAAATTTTTCTACGACAACTGCTCCACACGCCTCCGCGATGCACTCATGGCCGCCTGTGGCGATAGCCTCCGATTTAGCACGATCTCGGTATCTCACGACAGTACATTTAAAAGCTATCGGGCATGGATGAACGACTACTTGACGTTCAAGGAGTGGGAGGCATTTGGTATGAATTTGGCCATTGGCCTACCAGCCAACGAAACAGCAGATGTCATGGGAGAGATGTATTTGCCTTACAATCTGAAAGATCACTTTGATAGAGCAACACTCGGTGGAAAGCCTTTGGTAAAGCAAAAAGTTTTTTTGCTTTTGCCTTCTGATCCGACTCATAATTCTTCTAATTGGTACAACTATTTGTTTGCACCCCATTTTGTATTCTTATGTTTAGGAATTTTAGTTTTCTATCTTAACAATAAACAAAAAAAAATCCATTGGATAGACAAACTACTTTTCAGCATCTTGGGTATTGCTGGTTGGATTTTATTGTTGCTTTGGGTGGCTACTGATCATGGGGTAACGGCTTACAATGTCAATTTGCTTTGGGCGATGCCATTGCACTTTCCATTATTTTTTGTTGTTTACAAAAACACTTTTTGGCTCAAACGCTATATTATGGTTTGTTTGGGTCTTATTATAATGTTGATGATCATCGTCATGTTTAGCCATATAAAAATTCCAATTACAGACAAAATTTTACCAGAAGGACTTTGGTTATTTTTATGTGCCATAATCGTTCGTTTTACCACTCTTGCCAAATCATGAACTTATCCACACTTACGCCACAAGTCATAGAGATTGTCAAAGAAGCAGGGCGGTTTATACGGCAAGAAGCGGCGGCTTTTGACCGAAGTCAGATTGAGTATAAAGCCGCCAACAACTTGGTGTCGTATGTGGACAAACAAGCCGAGATGATGCTGGTACGAGGGCTACGCGAGGCTTGGCCGCAGGCAGGGTTTATTACTGAAGAAGACACCGTAGCCCATGAGCAAAATCCTAGCGAATTTTATTGGGTCATTGACCCTCTCGACGGTACGGCCAATTTCATACATGGCCTACCTGTCTATTGTGTGTCGGTGGGTCTTGTCCAAAATAAGCGACCTATATTGGGCGTGGTATATCATCTTGGCAGCGACGAACTGTTTTACGGCTGGCATGGAGGCGGCGCGTGGCTCACGCTTTCGAGACAAACTCAACGGCTTCATGTATCGGCAGCGGCAAGTCTAAGCGATAGCCTTTTGGCGACGGGTTTTCCGTATTACAAATTTGAGAAACAAGATAAATATCTGAAAATCTTGGAGTTGCTGATGCAGCGTTGTCATGGATTGCGGCGTATGGGTGCAGCTGCCATAGATTTGGCGTATGTAGCAGCAGGGCGTTTTGAGGCATTTTATGAGTACAATCTCCAGTCGTGGGATATGGCCGCTGGGGCATTGCTGATTCTTGAAGCAGGGGGGCAGATTACCGACTTTTCGGGAAACGATGATTGGCTCTTTGGAGGTGATGTCATAGCAGGGGGAGCAGTACAACCCGAACTCCAGCAACTCATCGCCCAAATTTGGGAAGAATAATTTGAAAATTTGAGATTGTACATTGTTAAACTCATTAAAATCAAAAATGCCTCAGAGAGGCTACCTATAGGTAGAAAATGAGAAACAATGACCCTACACCAAGCCCCAGCGGGGCGACATATTTCACCCCGCTGGGGTTTTTCTAAGAAATCTAACGCCTTTTTTCTACCAATATGACAGTCCGAAGGAGTTAAAAACGGTAGATATATTTTAAAGCGTTTAACTTAGAGAATGTAAGAATGTTGTGAATATTGTTGAATTTTAAAACAAAAAATGAATGAAAGTAGAATTGGTACGAATAGACGACGGGTTTCATTTTGAGGCTACAGGTTCGTCTGAGGTGAAAGTACATACTGATGCCTCTTCGGCCATAGGGGGCAAAAATGCAGGTGTACGCCCTATGGAACTGCTGCTTATGGGCTTGGCCAGTTGTAGTGCCATTGACGTAGTGTTGGTTTTAAAAAAACAACGACAAGAGATTTTAGACTTTCGGATTTCGGTCGAGGGGGAGCGCGAAAAAGAAGAAAACACCGAGCGGTCGCCGTTTCGGACAGTACATATTCACTACTTTTTGAAGGGGTCTTTAGACCGTGCCAAAGTAGAGCGCGCTGTTAAACTTTCCATGGAAAAATACTGCTCTGCCACCGCCCAAATAGAGGCTTTGGCCGAAATCACGCATGAGATTACGATTGAAAATCCGTAGAAAAGTCGTTGCTACCACCAACGGTAGAAAACCCCCACGCGAGCATTGAGGCTGGAAGCATCTCTGATATTTTCGGACGAAAGCCTAAATGGGATATATAGGTAGTTGGCACTTGCCTCCAATCCAAAATTTCCATTTTTATTGAACAAATACCGAAGCCCACCCCCGATTTGTCCTACCACTCTAAAGCCGTTGTTACCTGTCGGAATCAATCCCCAATAATTGACTACCTCTGCAAAAGCTCCCCCCAGTCCAGCTTGTAAATAAGGGCGTAGAGGGGCATTGACTTTGGCCAAATGATAACTACCCGTAGCTACTACCGTATAAGCAGAAAAAGTGCGCGTTTGTACAGCAGATATGGCTCCATCATCAAAATTATAAACTTGGCGAGGCAGTCGCTGTTTGAAGTACTGAAGTCCCCCAATCACCCCAGCCGACAGATTGTTTTGTGGGAATACAAAGTCAAGTTCGATCGTATAATTACGACGCGCATTGGCTCCCATGTAATTTTTGAAAGTACCGGCAGGCATACCCAGCCCTCCATTTACAGAAACACGGTAGGTAGTGTAACGCTCATAAGGAGAAGGCCTCTTAAATAACTGCGGGCGTTCAATCACTTTCTGGCCAATAGCAGTATTCAATACACCACTAAGCAGTAGTGTTACAAATATTTTTTGGGTTCTGTAATTCATAAAATAAGAATCGTGGTAAATATTTCAAGTTGAACATCAGACTCAACGTCTTTGCAAATAAGGCGATTGCTCAAAAACCGCATCTATGATGCCCGTTAAGCGAGAAGCCTCAAAAATACCTTGTCCCCTGATTTGAGCGTTCCAAACCACGGTAGGTCGTTGGGTCGGTGAAACATTGCGAAAGTCCACAATATCAATTTGCCAGTAGGTTTCGGTCGTTTCGAAAAACGAAAAAGTAGGAGGAAAGAAAAAACCCGCTCCGGGACCGAAAGCCCAAGGATCCATAAAACCCCAGTAAGAATTCCAAAGCCAAGGGTTGGGATTGGCCACTACATTGGTCTGACTTTCGCTGACACGAATGATATTAACTCCTAAATCGGGACGAAGTTCTCTCTGTACTCGTTGATAGCCCCGGCGAGAGAGATTTGTAGCTACTCTACCTATGACTTGCCCGTCCAAACTTGAGTTGGAAATACCTTGGCGTTGGTTTTGGAGCGTAAATACACTATCAGGCAAACTGAATGTACGAAAGCTGCCAAAATTGGCTGTTGGCTCAAAGTTAGTGATAAAAACTTGCGAATCCTCGGCTGTTAAATCACGAATAGGGTCGGGGGTACAGGCCCCAAGCAATATGAGAAACAAAATATACGATGCTGATTTCAAACTTTTCATAAGCTGAAAAAACAAATGGTTTGCAAAACTGATTTTAATAACGAAAAATCTATACGAAACATTTCATTTTTGATGATTCTTGATGATTCGCGTTTCAAACGCGAATCATCAGCAAGAAGTGTGCGTTTGAAAACGCACACTATCCATTTCAAACGCACACTTTCAAGAAAAGTATTAAATAAACGAATGCTCAAGATTGCTTACGACTCTATCTACTGCCATCCTCTCCCCAAAAGTCCCAATGGCCTGCCGCACCGCTTTCCGATGCTGAAATACGAACTCATACCCCAACAACTCATCTATGAAGGGACTTGTTCGGAAGAAAACTTTTTTGCTCCCACTTTTGTCGAGGAGCGTTGGATTTTGGGCGTACATACCCAAAATTACTGGCAAGACTTAAAGTGCTTACGCTTAGACCCCAAAATGGTACGGCGCATTGGCTTTCCGCTGTCGGAAAGGCTGGTAGAGAGGGAGTTGTGCATTACCCAAGGGACGATTGAAGGCTGCCATTGGGCTAAGGAGTTTGGGGTAGCGTTCAATGTAGCAGGAGGTACTCACCATGCCTACGCCGACCGAGGTGAGGGGTTTTGTCTGCTCAACGATGTAGCGGTGGCTTCTTATTATCTTTTGGAAAATCAGTTAGCTCAAAAAATCTTAGTCGTAGATTTAGACGTTCATCAGGGCAATGGTACAGCTGTCATTTTTCAAAATGAGCCACGAGTTTTTACTTTTTCGATGCACGGCAAAGACAATTATCCATTGCATAAAGAAACCTCCGATCTTGATATTGCGTTGCCTACTGGTACAAAAGATGAGGAATATCTAAAGATTTTGGCCGAAACACTGCCCCGACTTTTTGAGCAGCACCAGCCCGATTTTGCTTTTTTTATTTCGGGGGTAGATATTTTGGCTACCGACAAACTGGGGCATTTGAGCATCTCACTCGAGGGCTGCCGCCGCCGTGATGAAATGGTTTTTGAGCATTGCCAACACTATCAAGTACCCGTAGTGGTTTCGATGGGAGGAGGCTACTCACCACGCTTGGCCGATATTGTAGAGGCGCATTGCAATACCTTTCGGGTAGCACAAAAAATGTATTTTTAAAATAATGCTTTCGATTGACGCATCATCGTTGAGAGTGAATTTTCTAAACTACTTTTTCGGCTGACTTCCAGATACTTGAGTCATACTCAATCCCAAGTCCGGGGCGATTGGGGATTTGTACTTTACCGCCTTCAGCCTTGATTTTTGTATGCCAAGAAGCTGGTTTTTGACCAAGGTTATAAACAAACTCCTGTAGGCCGTAGAGATTGGGGGCTAAAGCGGCTACTTGCCAAAATGGTGCGATGAGCGGGTCGGCTTTGGGGCTATGGGGGGCTACGCCTACTGCACCATGTTTTTGAGCGATTTCGGCCACTTGTAAGGCCCGCAAGATACCACCATTGTAATATAGGTCGGGTTGGAGCAGGTCATAGACTTTGGTTTTGGCCAAACGTTCGAAACGAAAAATACTGCTATCTTGCTCACCGCCGGCAAGTACGATTTTTTGGAGGGTAGCGGTTACTTGGCGCATTCCGTCTTCGTCTTCAAAATTGCAAGGTTCTTCAAAAATAGCCACGCCATTGTCTTCCAGCAGTTTTCCGGCTTCGATACCTTCTTGGGGTGTGTAGGAGCCATTAGCATCGGCATAAATGGTGATGTCGTCGCTCAGTATTTTGCGTAAAGTAGGTACGTAACGGCGTGTTTGGGCAGCATTTTCGGGGGTATTGACCATACGTCCACCTATTTTGATTTTTACGCCTTTGGCTCCCGTAGCTTGTAGTTTTTCGAGGAGTTGGTTAGCTATTTTGATAGGGTCACCCTCGCGGTTCCAGTCGGAGATATACACCCCGTACTCGCTGCGTACAGGCTGCCCTATGAGCTGATAAACAGGCTGCTGGGCAAGCCTTCCGAGTAAGTCCCACGTAGCAATTTCAACGCTGCCTATGCAGTTCCACAGGGGCATGCCGGCATATTTGTAATTGGAGTTGAGGCGGTAGGCATTATCCACTAATTGGGGGAGTTCACGGGCATCTTTGTCCACAAAATGTGGCAATACCAACCCCCGTAGCAGTGATA
Source organism: Runella sp. (assembly GCA_046294665.1). GTDB lineage: Bacteria > Bacteroidota > Bacteroidia > Cytophagales > Spirosomataceae > Runella. The sequence goes on along the minus strand of JBKBKL010000032.1, from coordinate 24,113 downwards.
CCAAATGCTGCATTCGGTCGTTGCATTGTGTGATACCCATTTGGCCATTAGCCCGCACAACGAGCATGAGTTCGCCCTGCGTTTTGAGCAATTCGACGGCCTCAATCTTGACAGCATCAGCAAAGATTTTTGTTAAATCTCTTTGCTCAAAACCCGTATTCTGGGTACTGTCATGTGAAAAAGGAGATAAACTCGGAAGAATCGTAGCACCTAAGAGGCTATTTTTGAGAAAGTTGCGTCTTTTCATTTTTTTGTTACATTTCAAAAATTGATGTTATGATTCTCCGCCGCCACGATGACGTGTGATGTCAATTAGTTCGCTTCTTTGAAGGGTTATCTTTGGTAATGACAGAAGGTACTAACTGTTTTTGGATAAAATCAATGTATTGTGCCCAGTCGTAAGCAGTAACATCATGCTTACCTGTACGTATATGATAACGGATTTTTTCACCAATGGGCAGATTTACAGGAGGCTGCTTTTCTATTGGGAAGTCTTTGACACCATAAAGCTGATAGACTGGCTGGGCGGCTTTCAAGCTCAAAAATTCACCGTAAGGGTCGGCCCATAAGTCATCTTCTGCACTGGCTACGTAGAGGGGGCGTGGGGCTATAAGTGCCAGTAGTAGGTGCTGGTCGGTAGGGAGGGAGTTGGGGTTTTCGTTATATTTTTTGAAATTTTGGCAAAACCAATGCGGAAAACTACTATTAATTCGAGCTACAGTTTCGCCGAAGTTGCGCCGTGCCAATGCCGCTCCACCTTCTCCGGAGCAGTTGCTATTGACAGCCGCAAAGCGTTCATCTTGAGCGGCAGCCCACAAGGCTGCTTTACCGAGGCGAGAATGGCCAGTCAGAAATGAACGGCGAGTATCTATTTGCTTTTCGGTTTGGAGGTAATCCATGATACGACTCAACCCCCACGCCCACGCACCGATAGCCCCCCAGTTGTTGGGCTGACTGGAGTCGCCCAACACACTTCTGATGCCACTGCGCCAGCCGTCGGGGTAGTCGGGTTCGATGTCGCCATAGTAGGCCGTAGCAAGGGCTATATCATTGTTCATGAGTTCGTTGATGGCCCAGCGACTGGCCTGCCGCCCTCGCGATTTTTCGGTAAAACGGTGATTGACTACAGCCGAGTCACTGGTATTGGTTGCCCATCGTGTACTGATAGGTACATCTGGTTCTGTGGTAACGCTGTGATTGCCCATGAAGTTGAGGCCCACAGCTACCGCTACGGGATAATGTACACGGGTAGGGATATAAAGCAAGACTTCAATCGGAGCCAGTTGTGGGTATTGTGTAAAGTAAATTCGGACGATTTTGCGCATGGCGCGACCTTCCAAAGCATTACTGACCGACACAGTTTCGTAGCGTACTTGTACTTTTTGGGTGGGAGTATGGCCATAAACCTGCTCGGCAAATTGGTTCAACCAATATATCCTCTGCTGTCGCCATTGTGCGGGCGTATTGATGCGCTGGCCATTGGGCATAAGGAGTGGGTTTGGTAGCGTATAACTCCCCACTTTGGCCTCGTCGTAGTTGGGTGTAAAAGACTGGGCAAGGCTTTGTACACTCAAAGTCAGCAAGTGCAAAAGAAACGTCAGTTTTTTCATGTTTGTTTACTACTAATTTTTCAAGTCCTTGTTGTTGAGGAGTTTTTCTTCCAATTGATGGTAAAGTGTGCCTTTGTCTTGCATATCTGACAAGAACAAATATAGCGATACCAGCCCACTGTCTTCGTGAGCAGTGAGCATGAGGCGGCCATCGGTCGAGAAGGCTATGTACTCGGTGCGGGCTGTGGGCAGTTCATAAACTTTCTCGAAGTCGCGGAGGCGGTAAAAAGTGATGTAGCGTTGATGGCCGCCCGTGAGCAAGAAATGGTCGCCAGGGGCAAAGGCCACGGCTTCGATTTTCTTGGGTTCTTCAAAACGGTGAATAAGTTGACCTGTTGCTAAGTCAAAGACCGACGCAGAGTTGTCGAAGCAGCCCGAAGCGATGAGTTTTTCGCTATGGGAGAGGCGTACCGACTTGACCGAGGCCGCATGCTGCCCATAGCTTCTGATGACCTGCCGTTTTGCTACATCTACCAATCGCACAAAGCCCGTATAAATGGTTTGCTTAGTTCGGGAGTCGGGAGTCTGAATATTGCCACCTACTACGATACGGGTATCGTCTTTGGTAAAATGCAGGGAGTTGATGGTAGAGCCTACATTGAGTTTATCTTTGACTTTGAGGGTATTGGCATCAAAAAATACAATATCGCCTTTTTCGCTACCGCCTGCAATGAGCCGCCCGTCATGCGACCATGCAATGCCATCAAAGCCGCTGTCGTTGAGATACTCACGTAGCACTTTGCCTGTGGCTGTTTCATATATTCTGACATAATAATCTTCGCCCCCTGTAACATATCGCTTGCCATCGGGCGAGAATGTAATGCACTCGATTTCAGCTTCTTGTTTTACTTCATAAAGTAAAGCACCATCGGCTACGCGCCATGCCATGAGTTGTCCTCCAAATTTAGATACCGATACTGCTGTACGGCCATCGGGCGATAGTTCGGCACATTCGACCGAGCGCAATACAGGTGCAAAGTCGCCCACACGATGCCATACAGGTACTATCAGTGGACGGTCAGCGTTGTAAATATCGGCTTGCTGGGCGAAAGTATTTATCATCAAACCTAAGCTAAAAGCAGAGAGGCAGAGAAGGTTTTTCATGTTTTATGAGTTTTGAATTGAGAGGGGTTTATTTGTTTTTCTTGTTTCGGACGCGCAACTTTTCGAGCCAAACGAACTCTTTGACGGCATTGCTGATCATTTCCTGCGCTTGGGGCCAAGTCATGCCATTGAGCATGAGGGGCATAAACGAATCTTCGGCTTCCTCCAAAGAAGCCAATCCACTCATAATCAAGGCTGTATCTCGTTGTTTGTATTTGCGTTGATGGCAGGCTATTCCCCAGTCGAGGGTTTGGGTAGTGAGCAGTTGAGCAATATCCATAAAATCTTTTTTCTCACATCGGGTCGTAATAGCCTCCAATTTCATCGCAAAAATATCGTCGTCAGAAATGAGTCTAATCCCGTCTATTTCCATGACTGGATTTAGCAAATCTTCATTCCAGTAATAAATATCGGTTTTGATGTCGTTGATTTGACAAGACAGTCCATAAGATGACGAACGCAAAATTTGGCAATTACTAAAGTCTGTTTCTAATGAATTTTTTAGGGTATCAGCCTCAAATTTTGATATTGTAAACAAATCAATATCCACACTTTGCCGATGTCCCAACATTAAAGCTAATGCAGTACCACCTACTAAGTGAAATTCCTCCAAATAGGATTTTTGCATAAGTTGAAATAATAAATCCTTTATTGCAGGAGATATGGCTTCATAATGAAGTTTCATGGCAAGTATTTGGGGCGATTGTGAAAAGAATAAAATTCTTTTTTAGGAATACCTAAAAGGGCAGCGGCTAATGCAATGGTGCTTCTTCTCAAAGCTCGTGCGTTTACTAAGGTATCTCTGATTTTGTCTTCGCCATAAAAGATGGTCGTTTCCAAGATTTCCTCCCATGTACCGTACTCAAATACCCGCTTGATGATGGCGTTGGCTTGATGCTCGTAGTCGAGTGTATCGAAGTCAGTATCCCAAAAAGTAGCGCGACGAAGCCGTGGTTTGTCAATCGTTGTCATGCAAAGAGGTCGTTTTACTTCAAGTTTACGAAAAAATAATTTCCTCGCACAGGCGGCTTCTCGAAAGTTCAAAACTTTTGGGAGGTTGGCCTCTACGAGAAAGTAAATTGTCAAGTGGTCAATAAGACGGATTTTGTGGCCGCAAGTTAGGGTTTAAATCCAACTCTCGCGAAGGCACGGGCCACAAGATACGGTCGTTGTTGGGGAGATTGGGTACGTTTTCTTTTACTACTCCCCAGCGAATGAGGTCAAACCAGCGTTCGCCTTCAAAAGCCAGTTCCAAGAATCGCTCGTCGCGTATGGTTTGCCGTACATCACGTGGTTGGCTATTTTAATTTGTACGAGAGCTTCATCGCCTTCTAAGGTTTTCGATGGAGAAATGACCATCGGCAATGGCCGCTTGGGCGGTAGTTGTCATCGGGCAGTAGGGTATTGAGTCAAATCAGGGCGTGCAAAATCACTAAAAACACTCGCGGGTAGTTTGTCAAAAACTTGAATGTCCGTCAAATCACGGTCGCCGCGTTCTCCAGAAAGTAAGATTTTACCGTGCTTTTTATAGTCAGTCCATGGTCGAACGAAATTGGGCTTTTCGGCATCATATTTGGCAAAATACGCCCACTGCCATACCAGCGGGGTGTCTTTTTTGACCCATACGTGGTATTTGTTGTCGGGGGTGTTGCCTACGCCTTTGAAGGTCAGTTGGAGCAGGTCAGCAGTCAGACCGTCTTGGGTTTTATCTTCGCCGAGGTATTTGAGTGTTACGCCAGAGTCTTTGAGTTTGAAAGGCATGAAAAGCCAGTAGCCGTCGTTGATCCATGCCCCTTTGGCAGCACGCAAGTACTTAGCAACAGAATCAGGCGATGTTTGCTCCGAACCATATTTATACACCCGTGCGGCATTGGTATTGAGGTTGAAAAGTACCGTTTGGTCGTTGTTGAGGTTGTCCACACGTACATTACCGCTCCATTTGTCCCATACCAATCGTCTTGCACCGAAGAAATTCCAAGTGATGTAGCGGGTGCGGTCCCAGTTTTTGCGCCCGCCCATGTTGGCCATCACGGCATCGGCTATCTCGATGGCTTTGGCATCAGAGCCGGTTAGGTCGAAACCTTCGGCAGCAGGGTTGGCAGACCATTTTTGGGCAATACCATCTGTAAGTAAGGCCAATAAAAACAAAAAGACGTAAAGAAGTTTCATCGGAAAGAAGTAGTTTGAGATGTATTAAAAACAAAGCCAAAGAGAAGATGTTTTCTACCTATTTTACAACGTGGCAATTTGTAAAGAGGCTTCTCATAAACCTCCGAACTATTTTGCGTTAGAATCGTTAATCTTATGCAATTTCACTTAAAACTACCTATATTATGAAAAAGTTATTACTCATCGCTTTGATGTTTGTTTGGCAAGGATTGGTCGCTCCGACCGTCGAAACACCCATTCCAGTCTGCCATACCCCGCACGAAATGGCCGCTTGGGCTGCTGACAAAGACTTTCAAAATTTGCATGAAACACCGCTTGCTTTGATGTATCAAGGCAAAGGCCAGAAAATTACTTTTCCTGCTCCCGACGGCAAAGAAGCCCAAGGGTTTTTGTTGAAAGCTCCCAAAAAATCCAACAAATGGCTTTTCGTCTATCAAGAGTGGTGGGGACTCAACGACCAAATCAAACAAGAAGCCGAGAAGTATTTCGACGACCTCAAAGACGTAAATGTACTGGCACTCGATATGTACGACGGCCAAATCGGTACTACTCCACAGGAAGCCGGCAAAATCATGCAGTCGGTATCGCAAGAACGCCTCACGGCTATCATGCAGGGCGCGCTCGATTATGCAGGCAAAAAAGCCAAAATAGCGAGTGTAGGCTGGTGTTTTGGCGGAATGTTGTCGCTCAAGTCGGCCTTGCTGACCGGCAAACAAACAGTGGGCTGCGTGATGTACTACGGGCGGCCCGAACAAGATGTAGAAAAACTCAAAACGCTGACGGTGGACGTACTGGGGATTTTTGGAAGCCAAGACAAATCGCCCTCACCGGAGGTAGTGGCGCAGTTTGAAGAAAATATGAAAAAGGCCGGCAAGCAGGTTACAGTCAAAATGTACGATGCCGCACACGGATTTGCCAACCCCAGCAATCCACGCCACGACCCCACCGCTACTGCCGATGCTTACAAGCACGCTTTAGCTTACCTGAAACAAAAATTTTCTTGAAATAAAGTCAGCTTGTGTAACCTTTCTTGATGAAGAATTGTTAATCAAAAGCTAGAGCCTCAACACTTTCATCTAATTTTGCGGACTTTTTCATAAAGTAATTACTCATCATTCATACATTTTAATTTTCATTGAGTTACTATGCTAACCATCACGGATTTACAGGCTTCGGTCGAAGATAAAGAGATTTTGAAAGGTATCAATTTGGAAATCAAACCCGGAGAAGTACACGCCATCATGGGGCCTAATGGCTCCGGCAAAAGCACTTTGGCATCGGTATTGGCTGGTCGTGAATCTTACGACATAAAAGGCGGTAGTGTTACTTTTGAGGGAGAAGACCTACTCGAAATGGCCCCTGAAGAACGTGCCGCTGCGGGTATCTTTTTGGCTTTTCAGTACCCTGTCGAAATCCCGGGCGTAACGACTATCAATTTTTTGAAAACCGCCCTCAACGAAATACGTAAAACACGCGGAGAAGAGCCTCTCGATGCGGCTCAGTTCCTGAAATTGATGCGCGAAAAAGCCAAATTGGTTAATATTGACGATTCGCTTTTGAAACGTTCGCTCAACGAGGGCTTTTCGGGAGGCGAGAAAAAACGCAACGAAATCTTCCAAATGGCGATGCTCGAACCTAAGCTGGCGATTTTGGACGAAACCGACTCCGGCCTTGATATAGACGCACTTCGCATCGTGGCCGAGGGGGTCAATAAACTGCGCTCACCCGAGCGGTCGGTCATCGTGGTTACGCATTACCAACGTTTGCTCGACTACATCGTACCGGATTTTGTACACGTACTTTACAAAGGGCGCATCGTCAAATCGGGACCTAAAGAACTCGCCCTCGAACTCGAAGAAAAAGGCTACGACTGGATAAAAGCTGAAGCCGAAGCAATGGCCTAAACACCGCTACGCAACATTATGAGAGAAAAAACGAACCTGAAAGATAAATTACTGGCCGATTTTCGAGCCAATGAAGGCCGCCTCAATGGCGAAGCCAAAACACCAATACATCAAAAACGCCGCGAGGCCATTGCGTATTTTGAAAAATTGGGCTTCCCTACCGTCAAGCATGAAGAGTGGAAATACAGCAACGTAAGCCGACTCGTAGAACAAGCCTTCGATTTTGAAGTTAAAACAGATTTTGGCCAACAAGAAGTTGCTGTCCTCGAAATCCCCAATTTGGAAGGTAATATCCTTTATTTTGTCAATGGAATTTACCATGCCGAACTTTCAAAAATCGTATCGCCGCAGAGTCAGCTTCAAATCCTGAATTTCGGTCAAGCTACCAAAGCCATGCCCGATTTAATGGCTGATTACTTTGCCAAATATACCAACTATCAAGAGGAAGCCTTCACGGCACTCAATACGGCCTTCGCACGTGATGGCGTAGTGGTACATGTACCGGCAGGCAAGGTAGTAGAAGCCCCGATTATCCTGCGATTTATCAGCGATGCGCGTAGCGTCAATGTAGCCTCGCAGCCGCGCAATCTGGTGGTAGTGGGTGCAAGTGCCGAAGTAAAAATCGCCGAATCGTTTCGTAGTATAGGCGACTGTGCCTCGTTTGTCAATACCGTTACTGAAATTTCGGTAGCCGAAAACGCCAATGTACAGTACTACAAAGTCCAAAATGAGAGCGACAAGGCATATCACATCGGCACTACACAGGTAAACCAAAAAGACAATAGTCATTTCTATGCCGTAACGGTAACGGTCAATGGGGGCTTTGTACGCAATAATCTCAATATCGTACTCGATGGGCAGCGTTGTGAGGCATTCATGTACGGGCTGTATTTTCCCAACGACCGCCAGCACATAGACAACCACACACTGGTAGATCACGCTCAGCCCAATTCGTACAGCAATGAGCTTTACAAAGGCATTTTGAAAGACAAAGCTACGGGGGTTTTCAATGGCAAAATCTTTGTACGCGACGGTGCCAGCAAGACCAATGCGTACCAATCTTGCCGCAACATTGTACTCTCGGACGAGGCTTCGATGAATACCAAGCCACAACTCGAAATCTACAACGACGACGTAAAATGCTCGCACGGCACTACCACCGGCAAAATAGACGAAACGGCTCTCTTTTATATGCGCTCACGGGGTATCCCCAAAGCCGAAGCCATGTCACTCCTCCTGTATGCTTTCTGCGAAGATGTAATCAGCCAAATCAAAATAGACTCGATAAGGACTTATTTGGAAGGGCTGATAGCTGAAAAACTAGCTTAATAAATTTGTTTTGACCCCGCCTTGAGCGGGGTTTTTTGTAGGTTTACGCCAAAGCGTAATGCCCTAAGAAATGGCGATGCCTCAAATGTATTTCTAATTCATTTCTAAAGCTCAAAGACAAACAATTGGGTGGTGCGTTCGGTTTTATGGGTGTTTGACAACTTCCCAAAAAACCAACAGCCATGCCACTAAGTACGAGCCTCCACAAAATAGCACCACTCTCCGAGCAGTGCCAAGAAGCCATAAGAAAAGTATCCCAAAAAGTATTATATAAAAAAGGACGCTATTTGCTTCGACCAGAGCAGACATGTACAGAGATTTTTTTTATCGAAAATGGGCTTATACGGGTATTTTATGAAACCCAACATAGCGAAGAACGTACGATGTGGTTTGGATATGAGGGCGATTTTGTGGCTTCTGTCAAAAGTTTTTTTACACAAACACCCTCTTATGAGTACATTGAAATCCTTGAAGACAGCATTTTTTGGAAGATTAGCTTCCAAGAGTTAGAAACGCTCTACAAACAATACCCCGAATTGAACTATCATTTCAGGAAAATCTATGAGCATTATCTGTGCCTATATCAAGACAGAATACTGCTTCAAAAAGAGCCTGACTGCTACCACCGTTACCAGTTATTTTTGAGTTTGTACCCTACCTTAGCATATCGTCTTCAAGTCAAGCACGTAGCGCAGTACCTCAATATGACTCCAAATACCCTCAGCCGAATTCGTAGGGAGTTGAAGGAGCAAAAATTGATTTAGATCAATTTCTTTTCTATTCTCAATCAATCTCATTTTCGTCATGTCCTGCCAATTTTGCAGTCGAAAAAAACGTCTGTCTTAGCCACTTAAAACAGACATTTTTATGACTAACATAACTCATTTATCCAAAACTTAGAAAAAGCAAAATGAGACGGATTAGTTGTTTGATGATATGTACACTACTCATTTTTGGTTGTAGTGACCTTAAAAATGAAGCTCCGGTAGCACAAAAGGAATGGTTGAAACAATGGGAAACAAAGGAAGGATTTATTCATTTTATGACGGAAGATGATTTCAATGATGTACTGAAGAATGAATCAAAACTTCAACAAATCGAAAAACAGACTAACTTTCAGTCATTTGCAAGAGCCAATATTTCAAATGCAAGGCTATCTAATGACGACTTGAATGTTCCTAAAAAGTTAGCTGGAATACTCAATCAAGACGGGGTTATTCAGATTGGTAAATGGATTTTCAAGATGGATTTTGACCAAAAAATAGTGTTTGCTTTAGATGAACAACACAAATTAAGTTCTTTGAAAAACCTTGTAGAAGGTAGAAAAAGTGATCATGTGTATCAATTTTCATTTGAAGATGAAGTGCTGGCGTTATTGGAGGAGGGAGAAACAGGTTCTTCTAAAAATTCTGCCAATAATGGTAGGATGAAATTGTTTTGTAGAGGCCCTGGAATAGGAGGAGCAAACCATCAAGACTGCAAAAATATCCCTCAAAATTTAGTGGGTGCGGGAGTAGGTGTCTGTGCCTCCAATCAATACGATAAGTATGGTATTTATTTTGAGTCGTTTGCAGTACTTAAATATCTTGGCCCTGCCCAAACAAACACTTTTTTCCCCTCATTACAAAACTATGATGCCAACTGTAATTGGGTGAACAATTGCGGTGCTACGGGTGGAGATTTTTTTGTGGGAAGAAACTTTTCCTTTGATACTAATGCGGGAATTTGGCGTTCCAAGGATTGGTTTTATACTGGTTCGAGAGGATTGAAAGAATTGTATCTGGAAGTTACTTGGCGATATTCCACTTTGACATTCCGACCTGACCCAATAGATAAACCATAATATAGTGTGGAGATTGATATTTTTTTCTGCCTCCACATTTTTAATTTTCAAGAAGTTATGAAAAAGACACTGTTGATAATAGTATTCTTATGGATTACTATAACTGGCAATTCTCAAACGATTAGGCTTCCAATAGACAGAACTGTCAAAGATATTTCATCAAAATTTATTGAGGGTAAGTGGGGACTCAAAGTGGGAGTTGTTTCTTCGGGGCAGAGACACTCCAACGTACCGTATGATTGGGTTGTACCTCGTGGCGATACTTTACGTATGTCATCAAGGGGTACGTCCGCAATTAGTGGACTTCATCTAAGCATTAGCAAGGATATTGAGATAACGCCTCGATGGGGAGTACATACCCAACTGGGATACCGTAAAAGAGGTTTTACTGATGATAAAAAATTTAATCCTGCTACTGGAGTAGCATTTGGCTTACCCGATGGACAGACCAGCTCGTATCACCACCATTCTATTTTTTTTGATGCCTCGGCAGTTTGGAAGATGACGCGCTGGGAAAAGTTTACGCCATTTATCAGCTACGGCAATCGCCTTGATTATATGTTTGGGCATGGCGGCGATTTTTGGGGGGTCATGCCTACTTTTGCTACTTTAGAGCTATCGCCTATGGTACGTGTGGGTATGGATTTCAAGATTCCGGGACTATCGCGCAAACAAAGTGCATTGGGTAGAAAATACTCCAAACTTACCATAGAAGTTGAGCATAATTTTGGTATGATGAATGTTGCCAAGTCCTCGGGCAATAGCCGTATTAGTATTAATGGCAGCACGGCACCACGCCCCTTTGGCAACCGCTATGGCGTGCAGCGCGAAATCATCAATGTTTCCAACTCGATTTTGATAGGGCTACATTTTTGAGAAACTTCCCCTCACAATTTCTCCATCAAGGCAGCTACCATCCTTTCGGCACCGATGTAGAAAGGGGTGCGTTGGTGGAGGGATTGAGCTTTTATGTCCAAAATCCGCCCGTAGCCGTTGGTAGCTGTGGCACCGGCCTGCTCGGCTATCATGGCCAGCGGGTAGCACTCATACAGCAGCCTTAGCTTGCCTGTGGGGTTTTGGTGGGTAGGAGGGTAGAGATAAATGCCGCCTTTGAGGAGATTGCGATGAAAATCAGCTACCAAAGAGCCAATGTACCGTGAAGCGTATTGTTTTTGGCGGCATTGACCCAAGTACCGCTGTACTCCTTCCGGATAACTTTCGATGTTGCCTTCGTTGTATGAAAAAATCTTGCCATCGCGGGGGCTGCGTATATCGGGGTGCGAAAGGATAAACTCCCCCAACGAAAAATCATACGTGAAGCCCGCCACGCCATTGCCGGTAGTATAGACCAAAATCGTAGAAGAACCATACAAAATATAGCCCGCCGCTACTTGCCGATGGCCTCCTTGTAGAAAATCTTCCATGGTAGGTCGCTGACCAATAGGCGATACGCGTCTGTAAATCGAAAAAATAGTGCCTATCGAAACATTTACGTCTATGTTCGACGAGCCGTCGAGGGGGTCTATAGCTACTACGTATTTGCTGTCGTTGTTGTCGGTGTAGATGATTTCGTCGTCTTCTTCTGAGATGATGCCACATACTTCTCCACCGTTTTTGAGGGCACGAATGAAGCGGATATTGGCCACTACATCGAGTTTTTGCTGGGCTTCGCCTTGTACGTTTTGAGTACCGTAGCCACCCGTGAGGTCAATTAGCCCTGCGCGGTTGATTTCTCGGTTGATGATTTTGCCAGCCAGCGCGATGTCGCGTAGGAGTTGCGAAAGTTCTCCTGAAGCAAAGGGGAAGGCACTCTGATGGTGCATGATGTAGCGGTCGAGCGTAACGCCTACCGGTACGACAAGGTTTTGTACAGTATTGATTTCCATGAAAGCGACGGATTTTAGCAACGACCACAAAACTACAAAACAATTATTAATTGTCTTGACAATCTTATAAAAAAAGTGCAAAATTATTTTTCGTTGGATTTTGCACAACGTTTATCCGACATATCTTTTTAGCAGACGTTCGATAGGAGGCAAGTAGCTACGGCCAAAAAGATTGACGTGAACCAGTAGTGGGTAGAGGTTATAGATAGGTATGCGATAGTCGAAGCCGGGTTCGAGTGGGAAGGTATCTTGGTAGCTATCATAAAAGGAATCATCAAAGCCTCCAAAGAGTTGAGTAAAAGCGAGTTCGGCTTCTCGAAATCCATAGTATGGAGCCGGGTCAATGAGGCTCACGCGCCCGCGTTCGTTGGTCAGAAAATTGCCCGACCACAAATCCCCATGCAACAAAGCGGGGCGTTCGTTGGGCAAAAGATTGGGTAATAATTCGTAAAAATGCTCAAAACGTTGGTACATTTCATGCGAAATGAGGTCGTTGTACAGAGCTAATCCTACTTGAGGGCGTAATCTTTTTTCTATAAAAAATACAATTCCGTTGTTTGTCAAGCTGTTTGACTGAGGCAATGAGCCGATGTAGTTGTCGAAGTCCAAACCGAATTGTTTCTGCGTATGTGAGTGAAGTAGTGCCAACGACTCTCCGAAATTTTCCCAGAAATCAGGGCGTTGGCCACCATTTTCTACAAAAGGTTGAATCAGATAGGCTTTGTCGCCTTTTTGGCCATAGCCCAGTACCGTCGGAATATGAAGCGCGTCGGCTTGGCGTAGCATAGCCAAACCACGGGCTTCTTTTTCAAACATATCTTCGCGCTCGGCATGATTGAATTTGACAAAAAAAGTACCTTCCGACGTAAAGACCCTCACGGCGGTATTGATGCTCCCACCCGATACCAATCGTACTTCCAAAACCTCAAGGGCTTGCCCTAAAGTTTCATATAAGATCCCCTCAAAAAACGAATACTGTTCTTCGGCTGGCCACATATACAAATCTTGATTGGTTTGTCAAATAAACATATTTCGTGTCAAAATTCCTGCTTTAGACTTTTATCTTTGCGGCAGTCATTGTAAAATAACAGTCTATGAATCCAAACCTATCTCAACTTTTGGCGATTGCCCAAAAACCCACACGTCGTATCATCGGGCTGATGTCGGGGACTTCGATGGACGGACTCGACGTAGCTCTCTGTCAAATATCGGGTAGCGGTCCTACTACCGCAGTAAAACTGGAGCGTTTTGCTACTGTCCCTTTTAGTGATGACCTCAAAGAAGAAATCAGACGGATTTTTGCCAAGAAAAAAATAGATTTTCAACACCTTTGCTTGCTCAATCCGTGGTTAGGACAGCTTCATGGTCGTATGGTGTTGGAGTGTTTGAAGCAGTGGCAGATTGCCCCCTCGGCAATAGACGTGATTGCCAGTCATGGCCAGACGGTCTTTCACGCGCCTAAGATTTTGCATGGCATAGATAAATTCCCGAATGCTACGCTGCAAATCGGCGATGGCGACCACTTGGCCGCTACGACAGGAATAATTACGGTAAGTGATTTTCGCCAAAAGCATTGTGCGGCAGGAGGGGAAGGGGCACCACTGGCTGTGTACGGAGATTATTTTATTTTTTCAAAAGAGGGCGAAAACCGCTTGATGCTCAATTTGGGTGGTATCGCCAACTTTACGTACTTACCCCGTAACCTCGATGCGAGCGACGTATTTGTAACCGATACAGGGCCGGGCAATACCCTCATAGATGCTTTTGCACGCATGTTTTTTAATGTGCCCTTCGACCAAAACGGTCAGATTGCAGGCCGAGGTAAAGTACACCACGAGTTGCTCAAATACCTCAAAAAAGACCCGTTTTTTGAAGCACCTTTCCCTAAAACGACAGGGCCTGAATTGTTTAGTTTAGAATACGTTCGGTTGGCACAGCAGCGCAGTGGCACTACTTCGCTTAGTCCCGAAGACTTGATGGCTACTTTGGCGCGTTTTTCTGCCGAAACTATCGCAGAGGCCATTTTGAAAGTATGTAAGTCCGATGAAACCTATCACCTTTATTTGAGTGGAGGAGGTATGCACAATCCTGTGTTGGTCAATCACTTGCGGGAGTTGCTGCTCGATTTTCCGATGGCTACCACAGATTCGCTCGGTATAGCTGGCGATGCCAAAGAGGCGGTATTGTTTGCTATTTTGGCCAACGAAACACTTTGCGGACAGCCTACCTATTTTGGTCAGAGGCAGGGAGTGCCGTCGGTATGTATGGGTAAGATTTCGTTTCCAAATTAGTTTTTTTGCAAGTTTTACTTTTTCGCAGTTGCTCAAAAGTACAGACAAACCATCAACCTAAAAATCAGCGACGGTATCACTTTAGGCGATACCGTCGCTTTCAATACTATTCGATTCAAGTGTGAAGATTACCTCATCTACCTTTGGTTCTTCTTTAGAATCGGGGTCAGAAGAAGCAGGAGGGAAGTCCGTTTCTTCATCGTCTTCAAAATATAGAAATGGATCCATGATGAAAATAAAGTAGGGCTTTGGGCATTATTTGGTATATATACGCAAAAGGCATACAAAAAGTCACGCCAACTCCACAAAAAATAAATTTATTCGATGCCTATCTTTTGTACTTCATTACGCTCTATATACACCAGCAATCCTTCTACTTTTTTGTAGCCCATTTGGCGGTAGAGATTCATGTAGCGTTTGATTTGACGCTCATGGCTCTCGAAAGGCATACCGGTCTTATAGTCCATCACTACCACTTTATCGGGGAAAATGACCACACGGTCGGGACGATATATAGAACCGTCGGGGGTGAGGATTTCGCGTTCGTTGAGAATACTTGAATCAATCTCAAAAAGCCCTTTTAAATCGGGGTGTTGTAAAATTCTTTGAAGACTGTCGGCAATAGCATCTGCCTCACTTTTTTCGATGAGGCCTTCGGTTTGAAGGCGTATCAGGGCCGCAGGGAGGTCTTGGGGCGTGCGGATCATCGAGAGGGCATAGTGTACTTTGTTGCCGTGATCTTTTTGACGCTCAAAAGTTTCGACATCAAACACCCTATTGGCCAATCGCCTCAAACGCAGTTCTCTACTACGGTCGGAGGAAATAATTTTGAAAACACCCAAATCTCTTTTTTCACTCTGTGAATGAGCCATTCCCTCTGCCTGCTGCCTGCTGCCTACTGCCCTCAGCCTTACTTCTACTGCCTGTTGCCCCCTGCCTTCTGCCACATACTGCCACAACCAATAACTAATCTTTTTTTTGGAATTTTCGTCTATTTCTCCCTTGGTGTTCTTCGAAGGTTGTTGTGCCAGTACGTACAGCCGCTGCGTAGGGCGAGTAAAAGCGACATAAAGCAAATTGAGATTTTCGACAAAAACCCGCTCACATTCTTCTCGGTATTGTTTTCTTATAGAATCCGTTGTTTTTTCCAATTCGCTTTTCATTTGTACAGAGCCTGCTTTTAGTTGTTTGTGGGGTGAGGTTTGGGTAGTTTCTTCGGTAGGCGAAAACTCGTCGCTTGGCGAGAGCGTTACCCACATACGGTGACTTTTGGCATCGGGTACAAACTGCCAATCGGCATAAGGTATGATGACGACTGGATATTCTAAGCCTTTGGATTTGTGAATCGTCTGGACTGTGATGGCGTTGGGGTCGGAGGGGGTCGAAATCGAAATTTTTTCTTTTTGAACTTCCCAGTAATCAAGAAAATCAACCAGATGACTTCCGCGCTTGGTGATAAATTCGAGTACTACGTCCAAAAACTTGAACAAATAATCTCGCTCCTCTGCTCGTTCAAAAAGCCTGAAAACGTTGATGAGTTTCTCGGAAAGTTCGTAAGCACTCATCTGGAGTAAGGCATAGGGCTGAAGTAGCTCTCCAGCCTCGGGTGTAGGAGTGATTTGTGGGGGAGTAGTTGCCTCCACTCGCTGCCTTGCTGCCTTTTGTCTTTTCAATAACCAACCATTGACATAGCTGTAAAAAAGCCTTACATCGGGCGATTCGACAGCCTCTTGGATATGCTTATTGTCTTGGTTATCGGGGATTTTTTGGAGGATTACCCTAAAAAACAAATAAAGGGCTTCGTACTTGTCCAACTTACTTTCGGGCTTGACCAACACCCTCATAAAGGCCGAAATCAGATTGACCGCTCCCGAAAAGCGCAACGATAGTGAATCTTCCGAAATGATGTTATAGCCGCTGTCTTTGAGGGCATTGGCAATGAGTTGGGCATTTTTTTTGGAGCGGCACAATATGGCAATATCGCCCAGCGAAAAACCTTCTTGCTCAATGCTTTGTCGAACCAACGCCAGCGTTTTTTCTACCATAGCAGGTGGGGCGGCATCGTTTTCGACCTCTGTTTTTTCATTTTCAATGAAGTCAATCTTTACGCTTCCGCCTGTCTTGGGGTGGGGAGGCAGATCTTGATGTACCTGTGCGAAAACATCTCTCGACATCGGAAACTGCTCTTGGTATTGATTTACGATAGTTTGGAAGAACTCATTGTTAAAATCTATGATTTCTCTGGCACTGCGGCGGTTGGTAGTGAGGGCATCGGCTTGGAGATGCCATCGTATATTTTCTAAGCGTTCTTGGGTAAGCTCACTCTCTCCCAGTGTATGGTGCAAGCGGTCTAATTTTTGGGAGTGGAGCGCAATAATTTGATCCATATCGCCCCCTCGAAAACGATAAATGGCCTGCTTAGAATCGCCTACGGCCAAATTGAAATGATCGTAGCCGAGGCTGTTGTCTATCAAAGGCAGTAGATTGGCAAACTGCAACTTGGAAGTATCCTGAAACTCATCTATCAGTATATGATTGAACTTCTCGCCGAGTCTTTCATAGATAAAAGGTACGGGGTCTTCGGTTACGATTTGGAGGATTTTTTGATTGAACTCCGAAATATGCACCCGATTATTTTCGCGTAGTTGATTCTCAAACTCTTCTTTGATTTGGTTGAGTAGTGATAAATGATACAGCCTCGGAATGAGCTGGTGATAGAGTAGATACAAAGGGCCTTTTGTAGCTCTAACTTTCTCTATAAAGTGATAATAATCAGTGAGTTCAGATTTTATGGACTCTACGATGCCCTCAATGGGGGTTTTGATTTTATCTTTCGTTAGCCACCCTTTGTTTTCTTCAAAGGCTTCCCGTTCTCGCTTGCCCGGCTCTTCAAAAGCATTTTGAGGCTGCTGCCGTTTATTGAAATATTTAAAAACTGTTCCATTAGAAAAATCTTTTTCGGTCAGACCTTTGTCTATCAGCAATTGGTGTCCTGCTTTGGCTCTTTGGGTGATTTGATGTTCCCACTGTTTAGTAGCTGATATGAGTTGCTGTCTGATTTTTTTGAAATCTTTTGCCGAAAGTTCTCGATTTTTTTGGATTGCTCCATAATGCTGTTCGTTGAGGAGGTCGTGAGCAAAGGAGGCTAAATTTTCGGGCAGGTTGAGATAATTGTTGCCCTCTTGCCCCATTTCCAAATAAAAGGACTCCAAAATGTCGGTTAGGTCGGCGTACTCGTCGCCTGCTTTTTCGAGTAGGCGTTCTACGGCGGTGAGCAGCAGTTGGTCGGCTTCCATTTCTACCTCAAACGAAAAAGGTATCCCCAACTCATCGGTGAACGCACTGACGATACGCTGCACAAAACTATCAATCGTTAGGACTGCAAAATCACTATAATCGTGCAGGATTTTGAGAAAAATCCGTTTGGAGCGTTGGCGAAGTTCAGCTTCGCGGATTCGATAGGCTCCTTCTAGGTCTTTTTGGGTTTCGGGATAAAGCTCTCGAATGATGTCGTGCAGCATAGGGTCGTTTTGACCTTTATAAAAACTCTCCAATCGCCCCAAAATGCGCTCTTTCATTTCGCGAGTGGCGGCTTTGGTGAAAGTAATGGCCAAGATGCGCTTGAAGTAAATATCACTGCTACTCTGTAAAACCAATTTGAGGTATTCTTTGGTCAAAGTATAGGTCTTGCCTGAACCTGCCGACGAACTGACGATTTTGAACATGAAGGGAATGTGGTGATGATTGTTGAGCAAATTAAGGAATAAATACTAATTTTGACTCCTCATTTTAAGGCTTTCCATGACGCACTCTCTCAAACTCAAAAAACCGCTTGCTTTTTTTGACCTCGAAACTACCGGCATCAATATCCAAAAAGATCGTATTGTAGAAATCAGTATCTTGAAAGCACTTATCAATGGGCAAGTGGAATCTAAGACATTTCGTATCAATCCTGAAATGCCGATTCCGTTGGAGGCGAGTTTGATACATGGTATCTATGATGAGGACGTAAAAGACTGCCCTACGTTTAAGAGTTTTGCCAAAAACCTTGCTAAGTTTTTGGAAGGTTGCGATTTGGCGGGGTTCAACTCCAATCGCTTCGATGTACCGATGCTGGTCGAAGAATTTTTGAGAGCCGATGTGGACTTTGACATCAAAAACCGCCGTCTGGTAGATGTCCAGCGTATTTTTCACTTGATGGAGCCGCGCAATCTTTCGGCAGCCTACAAATTTTATTGTGGAAAAGACCTCGACAATGCCCACAGTGCCTATGCCGATACGGTAGCTACTTTTGAGGTACTCTGCGCCCAAATCGAGCGTTATGCAGGTGTAAAAATCAAAAACGACAAAGGCGAACTCTACGAACCTATCCAAAACGACATCGAGGCCCTTCACAACTTGACTGCCTCCAAAATCGTGGACTTTGCCAATCGTATGGTGTTCAACGACAAAGGCGAAGAAATCATCAATTTTGGCAAACACGCTGGCAAGCGGGTCGTTGATGTACTCAAGCAAGAACCCAGCTATTATGACTGGATCATGAAAAACGACTTTCCGCTCGATACCAAACGCAAACTCACCGAAATCAAAATCAGAACCGCTTTCGGCAAGAAGTAAGTAACTCATGTTGCACAAGTTTGGATAATTCCGTTTTGGAAGAAGGTTTTTTTCTACAAAACTTGCGCCTCTCCGAGGCTTGAGGGACTTTTTGGGTGGATTTTTTCTACTACAAAACTTGCGCCTCTCCGAGGCTTGAGGGACTTTTTGGGTGGATTTTTCTCTACAAAACTTGCGCCTCTCCGAGGCTTGGGGCGGATACTGATATAGAGCTTCGGAGAAGCCCCACATTTGTAGCTGTCGTAGTGTTGAGATGAAACATAAAACGCTTCGGAGAAGCGCAACATCAGCAAGTAGCTATTCTTGTTTACTGAATTTAAATGAAATACGTTCTTGCTCCGAAGTCAAAATGAGTAGGTATTGCCCCTGTGACAGATGTTTGAGGGAAAGTATTTTGCTATTTTCTCCATTCAAATCAACCGAGGTCAGTTCTTGGCCTTTGAGGTTGAATATACTTACTTTTTGATAGTTTTTGATTCCCTCCAGTTGAAGTTCGTCGGTAGTAGGGTTGGGGAAAACTTTGACCTCACGTTTGTTGCTACAACACACCGCCAGCGGAAAAAGGTCGTTGGGAGTTACTTCTTTAATGACAAAGTTTTTGAGGGAGATTTGGGCTACTTTGCTGCCTAAGTCAAAGACGATGCGGGCTTTGGGGTCGTCGGCATCGGACATGACGAAACTATAACTGAACCTTTGGAAATCAGGCGTAAGCGTAAAGCCTTTGTAGCCGGAGTAGGCATTCCAAGGTGCAGCGGCTCTGCCAAGATAGTGGGTAAGAGGCGTATCAGCATTGGCCCGACCTTCAAAGGACACCAAATACCGACGGCCTTTTCGGAGTGTGATGTCGTTTCGTACCAACTGCACGTGCCAGCCTTCGGTCGAAATCTGCCTTATGTCAATCACGCCTGTACCATTGCTTCGGCTGAAAGTGGCCTGTGCTTGGGGTTGTACGTTGAGTTGCCAAGCGTTGTCGGAAGCGTCAAAACGGCTCTCGAAAATAGTGAGGGTATTGACTACAATCGGCTCACTCATGGGGTTTTTGAGGAGGGCATCTACCAGCGGCTGAAGGTACTGATTGGTAACGGGATTGAAAATCCCAAACCCTGCACTAAACTCCCAATAGGCCCAACTGTAGCCCTGTTGCTCAAACCATCGCGCCACGAAGTTGCTCCACTTGACGCGGCTGTCGAGGTCGGCTTTGCTGTAAGCCCCAAACTCGCCGATATGTACAGGAAGGTTGTTTTGTTGGGTAAAGGTTTTCAGATAGGCAAACTGTTCTGCTATTTCGTCGCGTTCGAGGTTGGTATTTTCCCATTTTGTACCCAGCCATTGGTTGGCTCCTTCTACCCATTCGGCTCCTTGATGCGTAAACTGAAATGGGTCGTAATAATGAATCGTCAAAATGAGATTAGGGTCTTTAGGGAGTTTGAGAAAAGGCAGCCCTCCCAGCCCTCCCCAGTTGGCTGTACCGACCAACACCGCACGAGTTGGGTTGGTTTTACGGATTTCGGTGAGGGCATCGGCAAAAAATACATTCCATTTTTCGGGGGTGAGTTTGGAATTAGGTTCATTCATTACCTCAAATAGCAGTCGGCTGTCATAGTTTTTGAAGAAAGTAGCTATCTGTGCCCATTGACTCAAAAATCGTGGCTTTACTTTGTCGGGGTCGGCAAAAAGCTCGTCGTGGTGGTGCATATTGATGACCACGTACAGATTTTCGGCCAAAGCCTTGTCTATGACTGATTTGATGCGATTCAGAAACTGCGTATCAATGGTGTAGGGGGCATTTTGCAAAGTGCGGGCAGGCGTATCCCACCGAATCGGTACCCTGACGTGCTGGAAGCCTAACTTGGCGATGAGGTGAAAATAGTCTTCTCGGTAAGGGTTGCCCCAAGCGGTTTCGGTAGGGGCTTCAAACATATTGCCCATATTGATACCACGCCCGAGTTTTTTGTTGAGGTCGAAAACGTTTTGGGTATTTTGTCCAAAAGAGTTGATCCCCCAACTCAAAAAACAAAACCAAAAAAGAAGTCTTGATGACATTTGATGTATGATGTAGGGTGTATTTGTGATATTGCCAAAAATTAATGTTTCAAGGTCAATGACTATGTTTTGAGTTTTTTCTTTTTAGCAGCGGGGAAAAGGATATTATTCAAAATAAGCCTGTATCCTGCCGAAGTGGGGTGGAGATTGAGGTCGGTGGGTTCTTCGTTGATTTGGTGCTGATAGTCCTCGGGGTCGTGGCCACCATAAAACGTAAAAAATCCTTTTCCATACGTACTATGAATATAGCGTGCTTCGCCTGCCGATCGGGTTTCAGCCAAGATGATGACTTCGGGCTTGATGTATTTTTTTTTGAAGGCGGTCGTCTGCCCCATAAATCCTTTGATGAGTTGTTGGTGGTTTTGGGTAAGCATGGTAGGTACGGGGTCCCATTTGGCCGAAAACTGAAACAGCGTAAAGTAGTCGTTGGTTTCGGTCAGACCGCGTTCATGCTGTTGGTTGTCCACCGTCGAAAATTCTATTTCATAAGGATTCGTAATGACTTGGAAATTGTGAAAAGCAAAGGTTTGACTGAAATCCAACTTTCGCTGGGCAGCAGGGTCGGTGCCGTCGCCGTCGTAAATAGCATCGGCAATATCGGTATTTTGGGCGGCCAAAGCTACGTCGTAGGTGTCGGTGGCATTGCACATGGCAAACATATAGCCGCCGCCGGCTACATACTCGCTGATTTTTTTGGCGACGGCCAATTTCAGTTTGGATACCTTCGTAAAGCCCCATTTGGCGGCTATTTCTTCGGCTTCGCGTTTTTGGGCACGGTACCAAGGGTAGTCGCGGAAGTGATAAAACTTGCCATACTGCCCCGTAAAGTCTTCATGGTGGAGGTGAAGCCAGTCGTATTCGACGAGTTTGCCCTGCATCACCTCGTCGTCATAGACAATATCGTAAGGTATCTCGGCGTAGGTCATCACGAGTGTTACGGCATCGTCCCACGGCTGCTTGGTCTTGGGCGAATACACCGCTACTTTGGGGGCTTTGTGGAGTTTGACATTGTCCATGTTGGCATCGGGTTGGGCGATTTCATTCAAAATCCCGCTTCCTTGAGCATCTGATATGACCTCGTAGCTTATCCCCCGCACCACCAGTTCATTGACGACACGCTGACTCCAATCCATCATAAAACTTCCGCCGCGATAATTGAGCAGCCAATCTATCTCTGTGTCATAATTGCGAAGCACCCAGTACGCCAGACCGTAGGCTTTCAGATGGTTTTTTTGGGCTTCGTCCATGGGTATTAAGATTTTGGAAGCCTGAACTGACGACAAAACCCCGAAAAAAATGACAAGAGGCAAGATGAACCGCTTCATCGGTTTGTAAATTTAGATTTGACAGATGACTTTTGTAACAACGAATCTAAGGCAAATTTTGTGCTAAAGTATTAAAATATATGAACCTCATCGAAAATTTCCGTGAAGGGTGGCGGTCTATTCAATCCAATATGCTTCGTACCATACTGACGGCCCTCATCATCGCCATCGGGATTACGTCGCTGGTGGGTATTCTGACAGCCATAGACGGTATGCAAAGCTCGGTCAATAATAGCTTTGCCGATTTGGGTGCTAACACTTTTGATATTGTAGGGCCTCAACCCTTCCGGCGGCGTATGGATGGGAGGCGTTTCAAAGAACACCCACCTATCAACTACCGACAAGCCCAACAATATAAAACCGAAATCAAAAAAGCCTATTCAGCTACAGTATCCATCTCGACGACGGTAGGTAGTATTGCCCAAGTGAAATTCAAGTCGAAGAAAACCAATCCCAATACGCTGGTGGTAGGGGCAGACGAAAGTTATTTGACTATCAAGGGCTACAAACTTTTGGGAGGGCGTGATTTTTCTAAAAATGACTTGGACAACCGCCTCAATGTAGTCATCATAGGCTCCGAAATAGCGCAGACGTTGTTTGAAGGTAAACTCAACCCTCTCCAGCACGAAATAGTGGTCATGGGCAATCCATACAAAGTAATCGGTGTATTGGGGAAAAAAGGCTCGCTTACGGGTGGTGGTGATGATAGGGTGGTGATTGTACCGCTCAACAATGGCCGTGCTTTGGCCGCCAACCGTCAGCTAACATTTAATATCACTACCTCTGTCAATAGCCAAGACGACCAAGCCCTCATCTTGGAAGAAGCACGAGGTATCATGCGGCGCATACGTAGAGATGCAACTGGGCGTGAAGATTCTTTTGAAATAGAAAGTGCCGATGCTTTGGCCAAAAATTTTGAAGACATAACGGGTTATTTGCGTGTAGGAGGCTTTGGGATTGGCATTATTACGCTATTGGGGGCGGCTATTGCACTGATGAATATCATGCTGGTATCGGTTACGGAGCGTACCCGCGAAATAGGAATCCGCAAATCTTTGGGGGCTACTCCTCGCCTCATTCGGTTACAGTTTTTGATGGAGGCGATCGTGGTTTGTCTTTTGGGGGGTATTGGAGGGTTAGCCTTGGGCATTATCGTAGGCAATCTCATCGCACGTGTCATCAGCGAAAACGCCAGTTTTATTGTTCCGTGGTTATGGATGCTCATGGGGATTTTGGTGTGTGTCATAGTCGGGATTATATCAGGTATTTACCCGGCTATCAAAGCCTCCCGCCTCGACCCTATCGAAGCCTTGCGGTATGAATAGAAGTTTTTTTGGGGGAAAAATTTGCAAACAAAAATCCAAACGCTACTTTTGCAGTCCCAATCGCGGGAGATACCACTTGCCCAGGTGGCGGAATCGGTAGACGCGTTGGTCTCAAACACCAATGGGGTTACACCCGTGCCGGTTCGACTCCGGCCCTGGGTACATCAGAAAAGGCTCGCCGAAAGCGAGCCTTTTTTCTTTATCCGATTTCGATATTTCCTTTCAAATACAGCCTTACTTGACCCGAAATCTCCACTCTATCGTCGTCCATAAGTCGAGTTTTGAGAAAGCCGCCTCTTGCCGAAATTTGCTTGGCTTCAAACGTAGTGTTGCCTGATTGGACTGCCCAATAAGGCGTAAGGGTCGTGTGTGCCGAACCCGTTACGGGGTCTTCGGCAATGCCCGACTGAGGGGCAAAAAAGCGTGATACAAAATCACAATCTTCGCCTCGGGCTGTTACGATGATACCACGTGCTGGTACCGTAGAAAGTATGATTATATCGGGACGTAAATCTCTAACCTGCGCTTCTGTTTCGACTACTACCATATAATCTGTTTTCCCGCGCCAAATTTCAATAGGTGTTACCTCACCCAACGCCTCCAATAGCGCAGGAGGAGCAACGGGTTGTTTCTGAATTGTATCGGCAGGGAAGTTGAGCGTCAGCCA
>JBKBKL010000031.1:0-31848 GCA_046294665.1 Runella sp. | reverse complement strand
TCCTCATTGGTACGATTGAAGGGAATTGAAATTCGCCATGCAAAAAACTTTTTTTGTGAATTTCAATTCCTCATTGGTACGATTGAAGGTTGTGTGCCGCCACCACCACCCGCCAGCGTTGTAGCATTTCAATTCCTCATTGGTACGATTGAAGGTCAAAGTTGTATGCAGCTTGTAGCCGAATAGCGAAATTTCAATTCCTCATTGGTACGATTGAAGGCTTCTAATTTATTTTTTAACTTAACCAATAAAAAAAATTTCAATTCCTCATTGGTACGATTGAAGGGCCTACCAAACGGCAGAGCGCATGGCCACCGACCTAAATTTCAATTCCTCATTGGTACGATTGAAGGGCTGACTCACCCCTAACTATCCAAGTCATCAACGCAATTTCAATTCCTCATTGGTACGATTGAAGGTACTTTCAGCGGCCTTCGTGGTCAATTCGTCCAATAGATTTCAATTCCTCATTGGTACGATTGAAGGCTATCGTTTCAGAAGGCCTCAAAGAACTCGACGGCGATTTCAATTCCTCATTGGTACGATTGAAGGCCGTTGCAAGAACGACCATTTGAGGCCAATTTTAATGTTTTTCAGCTGTTTTTACAATAAAAAAGTCGTCGAAAGATAATGATAGGATTTTGCTTTACCTTCGACGACTGCTCATTATCAGATATTTAAGGCATTTTCTCCTTTGTTTCTCTAACAAAATATCAAAAAACTCATTGTATAAAAATAACTTCGACGACTTGGCACTCACAAAAAATTGTCAATGTTACTTCGCTCTACGCCTATGATTTGTTTATCGAGCCATCGTTCATCTCGGCTTTTGAAAATGATAAGGCTGTCCTCGCTCTCGTTCATGATTGCCCTTGCTCCTATCAACATTTCTTTGAGTTTGACTTCTGTGATTTCTCCTTCAAAAACTGAATTCTGAATCCAGTTCAAATACTTGCGGCAATGCTTCAGCATCTTTGCCACTCGTCTTTCGCCTATGTCATACACCAAAATTACATACATACTTTTTGACAGGATTTCAGGATTAAGATGTTATTGGTAAGTTACCAAAGCATCTTAAACGGCTTGTATTCTTCGATGGCCAATAGGTGTTTTTGTAGCTTGTAGCACTCCAACTTTACTAAGTGTTTGTAGCTGACGTTTCGTCCCAACTTACGGTGCTTGAAGGTTTCTTTGAGTCGCTCCTCAAAAGCCTGTACAAACACCTTCCGAGCGTTATCTTTTAGTACACAGCGGTTTATATCTTGCCGAAAGTCATTGGCTTGGATTTGTTTTTTGTTCAACACACTAAAAATAGTACGATCCACCAGTATCGGTTTGAAAATCTCTGACAAATCCAATGCCAGCGAATACCTCCGTACTCCCGGCTCATGCAAAAAACTAATAGTAGGATTGAGTTGGGTATGATAAATTTGATCTAAGCATACTGTATAGCACAACATATTGCCAAACGAAATCAAGGCATTGACCTCATTTTGAGGAGGCTGTCGGCTTCGATTACCCATCTCAAAATCGTTGATGATTTCTCCAAAAGCTGCGTAATATGCCTGACGGATATTGCCTTCTATCCCCATCAACTCATCAATTTGATGAGCTGATACTATCAAGGGTATATATTTTTCGATTTGTTCCAACGATTTGCTCACGTCTTTTCCGCGCCCTTGATAATATTTGAGATTTTTGGCCATATTGAAAGCCGCGCCCTCCACCAATGCCCGTGCCAAGCTCAATCGCTTTTTGGCAGAAGTATAATGTTTAGTTTGTTCTACTTGCATTTTGCCCGCCAGTAGATAGTCTTTGGGCATAAACGACCCCGTGTAATGCTCATAGTAGTCAAAAAAATGAACCGCTATATGATGTTTACCCAAGAAATTATACAGCGCACTATTGGCATCTAAACTCCCAAAACAGTAGAGATTGTCCACACCCTCCACAGGAATATAGCGCGGCTGCCCTTCAAGCCCCTCTTCATCTACGGGCTGAAACTTGAGCGTATTGTCTTGCCGACTCAAACGCCCCGGGTTGAAAAGATAATAGCTTTTTTTCATCTGTTTTTTTCAGATAGGATTACAAGATTAACAAGATGTGCAAGAAATAACCTGTCAATCATGCAATCCTGTCTAATAAATTTTATTCCTCACCACTCCAGCAAAAGTCGAAATAGCTACACGCCTTACACTTCGATATGGGCAGTTTGGGAGGGCAATTTTCTTGCTCTAAAATCTGCTTTGCTTGCCTTACCCAGCCTTCTACGGTTGGAGTATCCTCGTCCGTAAATTCTACACGCTCGGTATGGCGGAGTTTGGGGTATTCGATGATGCCGTGGCTTATCTGCACATTATTTTTTTGGAGCAAATACAAATAAAACTTCACCTGCGCTATATGCGCCCACTCTTTGGCTGCCGACTTTTTGGTTTCATGCACTATGCCCCGCTTGGCATCGAAGAAGTCAATCTTGGCGCTAAGACCCACGCCTTCCCATTCCAAGAAAAGCTCTACTTCTTCATTTTTGTTGGCTCGCTGGGGGTAGCTCTCCTCGCCGATGAGTTTGCCCTCATACACCGTGTCAGACGTATGCTCCATCCTAATGCCGTGATAGTGTAGCCACATTTCGCGTTTGCAGATATGGTAAATATTGATAAGAGTAGCGTTGATGGTCATAGGTTCAAGAAAAAAATCTAAAATTCTTCCATTTTTCTTTTCTCACAACAGATTGTCAGATAATACACAACTGTCAAATTAAGAAGTGGCTAATAAAGTTTACATAAAGCTCAAATCATCTTGATGGAAAGTGATTCCTCGTACTCCGTCGTATTGAACGTCTAAACAATATAAATCACGCTTGAAAAACTCGTTTTGCATATTCCGAACCAAGTATTTTTTGGCTACATGAAATGGTACTTTGACAATGAATTCATTTATTTTATCAAATCTTTTATTTTCAATCAGTTGATAAATCTCAGAAAAATCTCTGTTCAAAATACAATCAACTGTTATATACCGAATTTTACGGGAGCTGATTACACTTTCCAAAGTCTTTTGGTCGGCTAATAATGTATAAATATTCTTTACAACATCTTTCCAAACTTTGGCTATTAATTCTTTTCCTTCTTTCAAATCCTTGTAATATCCTCCTTCCGCTTCTAAATTCGGTCGTGTATAAACCAAGTCCACAATTGTTTTATAGTCTTTTTCTTTCAAATTTCCATTTTTATAACCAATAAATTCCTGTAAAAACTTTCGAGTTTCATCTAAAAGTTTTGGCGAGTAAATCCACTTCCTGCTTATTTCTGTTTCTTGATAAATAAAGACTTGGGCAAATTTCTCGCCCGTTCGTTTTTCAATCTCACCTTTTCGATTTACCCTACCAAGCCGTTGAATCAGCGCATCAATGGGTGCATTTTCGCTGTATAAAACATCGAAATCAATATCCAAACTCACTTCAACTATTTGAGTACAAATAGCTACAAAACCTTCTTTCAATTCATTTATTTTATCAAGGATATCTTCTTTCGTTTTTTTATCTTTTAGAATGAATTGTGAATGGTAGAGCATTTTCTGATTGTCTGGAATTTCAGCTAATAAATCAAAAATCTTTCTTGCTTCTTTTATGGTGTTACAAACAATAAGTACCTTTTTCTTATTCTTAACTGAGTTGAAAATTTCCTCAATATATGTTTGCACATTTTCATCTAAAATAGCCAAAATGTGTCGTTGTTTTTCATCAAATGCTCTCTCTTTTATAATTTCATATGTATTTGATGGAAGCACTTTTTCTATTTCCTCTTTTAATATTTCGGGTAAAGAAGCACTCATAATAGCGAATTGAGTATTGTACGGGGCTAAATGTTTGAGTGTCGTTAAAATAAGACCCAAAGTATATCCGTCATAAATGTGGATTTCATCAATAATGATTTTGGCATTAAAAGCTGCTGAACCCGTCAAAACCCAATATCCCCAGTTAAAGAAACTGTAAATCAATTGGTCAATCGTAGCAACGCTTACTGGTCTAAAAAAGGATTTATCGTATAAGTCATAGAAACGCAAGTCTTGTGATTCTTGATGATCATTGGCTTCGTTTATAACATATTTGGCGGTACTATGCGATAATCCCGTTTGATTTTTCCCAAAAAACTTCTCCATACGTGCCCACATTTTATTGGTAGTAACCATCGTAGGGAGCAAATAAATAATTTTTTGTCCTTGATTCTGATTCACAGCCCAGAGTAATGATGCTTCTGTTTTTCCCTGTCCTGTTGGTATTTGTACGAAAACATGCTGTTTTGCTTCGGAAGTTTTGATTTGAAAACTCTCCCATTTTTCAAAAATTCGCTTTCTGTTAGAAAGCTGGGTAATCATTGTTTGAGTAATACTATCAATGGTCTCACTACTCGAATAACTATATTCGTGTTCTTGCTTTCTTGCAGAAGCCAACCAGTCAGAATAATGCAGAACTGATTTAAAGAGCATGAACAACTCTCTAACCATTACAGAATCGGAAGGATTATCAGTCAGCCTATTTACATTTGGCAGCAATACCCCTTTTACTATGTCTAATGGGTTGATGTTTGCAATTTTCTTCTCATAACCAATAGGTTTCCAACTGGGAACACTCAACTGATCTGCATATTGATTGATTCTGTCAAAAAAAGCATCCAAATGTTTACGTTCTGCGTATTGGATATTCTTGGCAAAATTCTGATACCCTTCATAAATGTCTGGATGCAACTTGCTATGGTGAGAGAGAATAGCAAGGGCTTCTGGGAAGTATTTTAATCCTCGAATAGTAATACAATCTTGTTGCGTAAAATAATAAATGAATGGAATTGAGGCCAAAGGGTGAGATTCATGGCTACCATTGAGCGGCAAACCTCTGACTTTTAACTGAAAAAGCAAGTTATTTTTACCAGCATCGTGGAAAGCTACCGTCAGAAATAACCGTTTTATGATAAAATCATAGTCAAGTTGATATCTTTCACAAACACTTTTGATAAGCTGCCGCTTCCAAATCAAGACCCTACCAAACCACTGCAAACAGTCTGCCGTATGTTCTGTGAGTTCTTGTTCAGGGTCAGATTTGGCTAATATTTTATCAAAGGTCATAGATTAAATTAGCTGAAAATAGGTTAAATCTTCTTCATCAAAATAGCATTTCTCATCGTTAGTTGGCTTCACAGGCAAATCATCTACAAACACATAAGAAGAAAAAGCTACGGCTTCTCTAACTCCTTCTTTATATGAAAACTGTCTGGGCAATTTACTGAGAGTTGGAGCTTTGGACAGTAAATTCACCCCCTGATTTTGTTCCAATAATGAACTGTCTATGCTGTATTTGCTACCACCAAAAACGGTGTTTTTCAAAAATGACACTTCGACTTCCTCGCAATAAGTTATTGAAATAGTGTTGATTTTTACCAGTTCATCTTCACGCCCCAAACTCAAAGCCCAGCTTGGGTTTTGAAGTTTCTCATAAAAAAACTCAAAATCACTCTTGTCCTCGAAAGTTAAATAAAGCGTAAATTGACAACCATAAAGTAGCTCCCGCACAATAACTGCTGTTTTGTAGGGAGCATTTACTTCTCCTTTCTTGTAGGAAGCTATTGTTTTTGTATCATACTTTCTGATTTGCCAAAAGTCGTTAGTTTTTCCACTATTGCTACCCAAAACCCCAACCCTAAAAGCAGTATCATTAGATAATAGCCTTTCATTTACCTCCTCTGGACTTAGCCCTGCGGCACTTCCCAACATTCCTGCAATGGTTGGCTTGGGAGGCAACGGCAGGGTTTTATGATAGGTATGGAAATCGGGTAGCCTAAACGAATTCAAACTACCCACACATTTTATTTTGATGAAGCTTTCCATTAAAAAGTGGTTGTTTCGAGATTTAAATGCGCAATAGCTGCATCAAAAGTGGTTTGAATACTATTGATGTCTGTACCTTCAATGACAACTTCGTTTTTAAATATTCCAGAACGAACACCAAGAAATTTGCTTTGAATAATCGAAGAATTATCATCTAATACCTCTTTAATGCTTTTAACGTCCAATTCCTCATTCTCTGAAACATTGAGGCTTTCCAAGAAAATAGGCGACTTAGCAGTCTGAAATGTGATAGCCAAAAACTTAGGCGACATATCCGTCATAATGCGAGACTGCTTGCCTCCTCCCCAAATTTGAGATAAAGCATTGAGTAAATGCTCCACTCTTTCTTTGCGTTTGGGTAAATCCACAGAAAGATTTACATCATCTTTCTTTTTATCGGCGTGTAATTCAGTTTTGTTAAATTTACCAATTCGGTCTAATTCAATCAAAATATTGACCTTAAAGTAATTGTAGTACACCTCGGTTTCAAAAATATTACCTCCCGCAGATACATCTCCACCCGTTTGTTCTTTTGATTTTGTACCTAAATCTCTATCGCCACGGTAAGGAAAAATACCAATTGCGGCAGAGGTACGAACAGGGGCTGTTCTTCTACGATTCTCTCCTGGTGATGCAATCATAAAACCGAGCAAATCATCATCTAAATAGGTAGCAGGGTCGCCAGCCGTAAAATTTACACCTTGAGCAGCCTCAGACTGTTTTACTTCCGAAAGTTGTTCTTTCAATCCCAAATCAATCCATGCTTTTCTAATTTGATACTTTAAACTTTGCCCTGAAACATAAGGCAACAAGCGACCATCGGGCAAAGTGATTTTTTTGACAGTTGAGACATTACCCTCTGTCCAACTACCGTTGATACTACCCAGAGAAGTTTTGAAAATATAAGCGATGTTAATACAATTAACTTTTTTTGTAGGTGTTGTTTGCTCTGACATAGTTTTAGCTGTTTACGGGTTGTTGATTCTGATTAGTTGGCGTTGATTTAGGGTCATACAAGAAACTATTCATGGCAAAAATACTTACCAGAGACTTATACTCTTCCCATTGGGGGCTATCAGGTAATTCTTTAAAAAACTCCTCACTGTACGATAACTGAGTCCTAAACTGACTGTCACTCAAAACTTTAAGAAAATCAATTCTATTACGTGAGTTTCGGATTGAAAACAATATCCCTTTATCGTCACTTTCACGGCAATAACGTCCAATAGAGTTTCCTACTCTTTTACAGATCTCTACCATTTCTGCTTTCATATTATTTTGTGTTTTTTGAATGTAGATTAAAATCAATTTGTCTAAAAAGGGGATCCCCTTTTCATCCTTCATTTTTACCTCGCTGAGATATGCTTCAATCGTTTTGTTAATACTTTTGAAGGAAAGAATATCACGGCAAAGCTTATCTCGGAATAAGGTATCATACTCGTCTCGGCCATTTTTCTTGAACTGACGGTAGAAATATCGAATAAAGTTAAAATAATGAGGTAAGAGGCCATCTTCTCGATAGGCTTCAAACAAACGAAAGAGGGTAGCCAACGAAGTATATTCCTTGACATCTCTAAAAATATTACCGTCGTTGGTGAAAGTGAAAATGGATTTTGTAAGTAGTGCATCGTATTTCAATTCATCTTTTAGTTGCTCATAAACCGATATTAAAAAGTTCATCAAACCTTCCGCTTCGTATTCTGTGCCAACAATTTCTGTCTTAAAGTTACAGTATGTGCTATTTTTCAATTGTGTAACATCTGTTTGGATAGCGGTGTAGAAATAACTAAGATTCTGTAAGTCTGAATCATACAACACAAAATAGTGCTTATTGTCGTTTTTCAGTGAATAATAAAGGCTCAAAAATGAGAATAGTGCTACAAAACTATATTTTGCCGAAATCTGAGGCTTACCTGTCAAGTTTGAAGCAAAATTCATTTCACAAATGGGTAATCCATGCCACTTACACCTTCTACTAATTTCAATGACTCACCACTAAAATAACATCGTTTTTTACCCGACAGAAAAAAATCGTTTGAAAAAGTCTCTCCTATTTCATAACGAGGCTTTGTATTCAGGAAACCTTTGCCATCAAGTTTTAAGTTTCTGTCTTTCATTGTGGAAACGGCAAAATCTAAAAATTGCGTAAACTCTTCGTCCGTCATGAAGCGTCCACTCTTGCCAGCAGCATCTGACTTTGATGTTGGTACCGTGTATTCTTTTTTCTGCTCTTTGTCATTTACCACGATTTGTAACTCCAAAACAATGGCAGCATCTTCTTCAGACTTTTTAGTGTCATTAGGAACTTTAATTTTATACTTATCTGGTATCAATTTTTTAATACGCTCTTTTTCAAAAGGTACACACAAAGCTCCTTCAGTTGAAGGTGTTTTACCAGTAAAAAAAGGTTTTAAAGCCATCTTGAAGTCGGTTCTTTGGTAAACCTCAAACTGTCCATCTTTCAAAATCCAACCACTATTTGCTGTTTCAGTTAAATAATTTTCTGCGGCTTTGTTCTTTGCTGCATTGAGTATCGTACTTGCCTCCCCACTTTCAATTATAATCAATAAACCATCGTTACTTAACTTTGCTTCGTATTGTTGACCTAACTTACTTAGCTCGTCTTTTAGGCTCAAAAGAGTCTTTCGGAGTGAAACAAGCCCGTTGTCAATCCAAAAATTGCCAGTTTGTTTGAAGATGATTTGATAGCTCATAATTGTTTAAGTAGCGCTTTTGAAAAAATATACATTTTTATTAAATATTTATAGTTTATCACAAAATTTTAATATAATACAAATTTTTAATGACGATAAAATTACGAAGAACAAACTAATATATATAAAGGAAAGAGGAATTCATCAAAAACCTCACTCCTCCACCTCCACACAGCCACAGCCCATGGTAGTGTATTTGCCAAAACCTCCCCAGTAGCCTACTTCGAGCAGTTCGGAGGGAGCAGCCAACCTAAAGCTAAAGTTATGATAACCAATGACTTTGGTTTGATACTTAGATTTTCCTTCTTTGATGAGTATTCCACGTTTTTTGATGTGCTTTGGGTCGCTCAATAACTCAAATTTCACCAATTTCTGTGCGGCTTCAGCGTCTAACTGTAAGGTATGTTTTGTTTGCAAGGAGCGATATTTGTCCACCAAATTGAGTGCAAAAAAACGCCCAAAGGCTTCATCGGTAGGCGAAAGGTACTGGTCAAGTCCATTTACTTTCTCGGCCACTACTAATGGTGAGAGGGTCCTGAAAATAGGACTATTACCCAAAATCGGTAAAGGCAAACATTCTATACGCTCTACCACAAAGTCGGCGCGATGGTCGCGGTTGTAGATACTCAACTGCTGATTTTGAAATATACCTACCATAAAATCCTCGGCGGCTTTGTCCACATAAAAGGACACCGTGAGCATCACAGCGTCTGAATGCAACCCAATATACGTATCTCCCGGCTTTACTTTATCGAAATGTGGAATGTCTAAATTTGAAAACGTAAAATGTTTGAACGATTTATAGCTATCGGGAGGTGAGTAGCCTCGTTGGTGCAAAAAATGAGCGTATTGGGCATCGGCATTGTGTAGTAGGCCATAAATCCACGCTTGGAGTGGATACTGGTAGTTGAACGGCAGCCGCTGCTTTTCGTATATGGGTTTTAGATATAGTTTAAAACGCATTTTCTTTTCGTCTTTTTTGATGTGAACAAAGTACTATATCTTTCGTGCAATCTACTTACCCGCAAAGTTTTTTTTATGAAAAAATTTTCACTCCCCCAGCAGGAACGCCTTCAAAAAATCTGCCAACGCCTCAACCAATGGAGCGGCAAGCCCGTGGCCAAATCCGAACTAATGGCCCTATGCAACTGCTCCGAAAAAACCCTAAAAAACGATTTGGCCTATTTAAGGGAGGCTTATAATGCCAAAATAGACCATGATCGTAAGCAAAAAGGCTATTATTTTAAAGAAAAATTTGACCTCAATGTCAGTGTATCGCTCTCCGACCGTGATCTGGCAGCCCTCCATGCTGCCGTAGCTACCTTGGCACAATTTAGTCATTTGAATCCCTTTCGCGAACTACGGGCGGTGGTAAGCAAATTGGAGCAAGCGGTTCGGTTCAAATTTCGCCAGTCGGCCAAGCAAGAAGAATTGATTTATTTTGAGTATGTTCCGGTGATTCCGGGAGGCGAGTTGATTGCCCCCTTGCTCGACTGCATACGAGCTGGGCAGTGGGTGAGGTTTTCACATCGAAAATTCGACGCTACCAGTCCCAATACTTATACCTTGTACCCATACATCATCAAGGAACACCGAAACCGATGGTACGTGGTAGGCTGGGAGAAAAACCGAAATGAAATTCGGGCGTTTGGCCTCGAACGCATCATAGAGCATACCCTTGAGCCTTTTGAAAGCAACGATTCTGCCCCCGATTTTGACCCAAAGGCCTACTACGAAAAATCGTTGGGTATCGCTGTGTATCAGCATGAGGCACCGCAAGAGGTAGTGCTAAGTTTCAAGCCGATTCAAGGAAGTTATTTCAAAACACAGCCTTTTTTCCCTTTTCGCCCCGAAGAGGTGCTACAAGACGATGAGTCGGAGTTCAGGGTAAAACTTCATATAATCATCAACTGGGAGTTAATCTATGAAATAGCTCGATTGGGATCGGAGGTTCGGGTGGTTTCGCCGCCCCAATTGGCAGAAGAAGTGGTCAAGTTCCACCAAAAAGCCTTAGAACGCTACATATTGAATTGAAGTGATAAAAAAATCATCATTGCAAAATCAAAATTGCCTCAGAGAGGCTATATATTGGTAGAAAAAGAGAAATAACAACCCTGCAACAAACCCCAGCAAAGCGACATATTTCGCCCCGCTGGGGTTTTTCTTTGAAATCTAACGCCTCTTTTCTACCAATAGGTCACTCCGAAAGAGTGAAAAACAGCAGATGTATTTTTAATGCGTTTAACTTGGCCGAAAATAGAAAATAAAGTATTTGGTTCGATTAATCTGCATATTTGCAGGGTATTTTGAAAACCCCATGAAAGTAAAAGCCAAAAAACATTTAGGGCAGCATTTTTTGCGCGATATGGAGGTGTCGGCGCGTATTGCCGAATCGCTCACAGGGCATGGCCACTACCGCCACATACTCGAAATCGGCCCCGGTACGGGTGTATTGACGCAGTTTTTATTGAAAAACAATACCTTTCAGACGTATGTCGTCGAGATAGACCGCGAGTCGGTGGCCTATTTGAAAAAGTATTTCGGGGCGTTGGAGGGTCGTATCATCGAAGGGGATTTCCTCCGCATGGATTTGGGTGAGTGGATTGGGGCTATGGGTGGGCAAAATATGGCTGTCATCGGCAACTTCCCCTATCATATTTCATCACAGATTCTTTTCAAAGCCTTAGACCACCGCGACATCGTAACGGAGATCGTCGGTATGTTTCAAAAAGAAGTGGCGATGCGTGTGGCTTCGCCTCCGGGCAAGAAAGACTACGGCATTTTGAGTGTACTCTTGCAGGCGTATTATGATGTGGAGTATTTGTTTACGGTACCTGCCGAAGCCTTTGAGCCACCTCCCAAAGTATTGTCGGGAGTGATTCGCCTCAAGCGCAACGAGGTAAAGGCACTGGATTGTAATGAGCAACGCTTCAAACAAATCGTGAAAATAGGCTTCAACCAGCGACGCAAAACCCTCCGCAATGCCCTCAAGCCTTTGGGTATTGGCTTCGAGCATCCCCTACTCGACAAGCGCGCCGAACAGCTTTCGGTGGCGGATTTTGTATTGCTTACGCGGCTTTGGGAGCAAGGAGACTGACTATACCCTCATGAAATTACCTACTTTTCTCACCCCACTCCTCCACCGCCACCAATCTACTTTCGTGCCTGTCGTTTTGTTTGACAAAAACGAATGTCTAACACTTGATTTTACCGAAAATAATCAAGAGTTAGCTACACTTGATTTGCAACATACCGCCATTTTCAGCCAATATATCTTAAACAAACTCCACCAAGCCAACGCTACTGTAGGCATCGGAGGCTATAATGAACACCGTACCATCTATCGCCGAAGTCCTCATTTCCAGCAAACCGACGAGCCTCGCTGTATTCATTTGGGCATAGATATTTGGACCAAAGCAGGTACGCACGTATTTGCTCCACTTGAGGGAAGTGTGCATAGTTTTGCCAACAACGCCCACTTTGGCGACTACGGCCCAACCATTATTCTGGAACATATCCTCGAAGACCAAACTTTTTATTCGCTTTACGGGCATTTGAGTTTAGACTCTCTGGAGGGATTGTACGAAGGCCAAAAAGTCGAAAAAGGCCAACCAATAGCCTCCATAGGCCCCTATCCCGAAAATGGCGACTGGCCGCCTCACCTTCATTTTCAACTTATCACTGATATGCTCGGCCTCAAAGGCGACTTCCCGGGAGTGTGTACATTGAGCGAAAGAGAAAAATTTTTGCAACTTTGCCCCAATCCAAACCTTATCTTCATGTTTGATGTATGATGTAAGGTGTATGAGATTATGACCTTTATTACCAAAACTCTAAAAATAGAACACAGATTTGAGGGATTAGACACAGATTTTAACCCTCAACAACTCAAAACTAACAATACATGGCCAATCGTCGCTTGCGTATGGGGCAGTACAACCGCCTCAAAGTCATCAAACAACTCGACTTCGGCATCTATCTCGATGGGTATGAGGACGAGATTTTAGTTCCTACCCAATACGTACCTACCGATATTGAGATAGGCGATTTCTTGGACGTGTTCGTCTATCGAGATTCGGAAGACCGCGCCATAGCCACTACCTTGCAGCCCGCCGCTACGGTGGGGGAGTTTGCCTACTTGAAAGTAACTTCCGTAACACCAACAGGCGTTTTTATGGAATGGGGCTTGCCCAAAGATTTGCTCGTACCCCACAAGGAACAACGTCAGAATATGACCGTAGGCAAATCTTATCTGGTGTATATCTACCTAGACAAGAAAACCGACCGCATTGTTGCTTCAGCCAAAGTCGAGCGTTTTTTTGATGAGGATATTTCGGATCTGACCGAAGGGCAGGAAGTCGAACTTCTTCCTTTTGAATATACCGAAATGGGTATCAAAGCCCTTGTCAATCAGCGACATTTGGGAGTACTCTACCGCGACGAAGTATTCAAAAATTTCGACTTGGGGCAAAATATGAAAGGATTCATCAAAAAAATCAGACCTGACCAAAAGTTGGATTTAGCCTTAGTACCACAGTCTTATGAGCGTATAACCGATAGCAAAATCCTTATATTTGAAAAACTTCAAGCCTCCGATGGATTTTTGCCTTTCAGCGACAAATCAGCCCCTGCGCTTATTTACGAAACCTTTGGTATGTCAAAAAAAGACTTCAAAAAAGCTATAGGCGGCCTACTCAAAGAAGGAAAAATATCCTTAAAAAATAACGGAATATATATGACTACTTAGCCAGCGAGGGGACTTGATAGAGTAGCAGTGTAAGTATCACCGACCAAAAACTCCCCCAAATAAGCATTTGGGTAAACAATGTAGAGCGATGTACCTTGAATGAAGTCGCCAGCAAAGTACCTCCAATCGGCGTAAAAAGCAGCGGTGTCAGCAGCGCAATGCCCACCATACCCATACGCTGCCATACCCGCACCGCCAAGCGTGTACGACGGCTAAAAAGTTGTGGCTTTCGCTTACGAAATTTCTGCCAAGCGATACCTATCCCCTGCCCTACCCACATAAAAACCACCACACTACTCATCATACCCACCAGCGTACAGAGGGCTGTTTCCCACCAAGTCAGCCCCAAGGCCAGCCCCGCTATCGGCCCTCCGATGAATTTCACCATGCTTGCCAGTATGACCGAAAGGTATTTTGCCCAAGACATACGCCAATCAGATTGTTTTTGATAATTTTGGCGTAAATTAACTTACAAAAGTCAAATCATGAAAAAATCAGTCCCTTTCCCGCTCTTGATCATCATGCTCATATCAGGGGTCGCTATTTTCAAACAGTTTGATTTCCAGAATTTGAGATTCAAAAAGTTGGGACTTTCTATTTTTTATATCATCACATTTTTGGCTGCTGTGTTGCTTTTAAGAAACAAAAGATGATTCGCGTTTAAAACGCGAATCTCTTGAGGTTTGCGTTTCAAACACAAACTATCTTTCAAGGTTCTAAAAACGCAAACAATCAAACCCCCTAATTATAAGTCGTTCATTTTAAGACAATTATACAAAATGCAAATTCTCGAACAAGTCCAAAAATACGGTTATGTGCGTGAGGCCATTGCCCCTGATATTGACCTTGTGGCCGAAATCAACCGCCTGCGTAAAGAAAAAAATGCCGTCATCTTGGCACATTATTACGTGGACGGAGCCATACAAGACTTAGCCGACTATATCGGCGATAGCCTCGGTCTGTCGCAACAAGCCGCCAGTACCCCTGCCGATATGATTGTTTTTTGTGGCGTACACTTCATGGGCGAAACGGCCAAAATCTTGAGTCCACACAAAAAGGTAGTCATACCCGATCTCAATGCCGGCTGCTCATTGGCCGATTCGGCCCCTGCCGATAAGTTTGCCGCTTTCAAAGCCCAATACCCCGACCATTTGGTACTCTCTTACATCAACTGCTCTGCCGACATCAAGGCGTTGTCGGACATCATCGTTACGTCGTCGAATGCCGTCAAAATCGTGGAGCAGCTTCCCAAAGACCAAAAACTCATCTTTGCGCCTGATGCCAACTTGGGGCGGTATGTATCCAAAAAAACAGGTCGCGACATGGTGCTTTGGGATGGGGCTTGCATCGTACATGTGGACATCTCGGAGGCTAAACTCAAAGCCTTGCGCGAAAAATATCCCAACGCCCTGCTCGTAGCCCACCCCGAATGTAAAGACAACATCTTGCTCCAAGCCGATTTTGTAGGCTCTACTACGGCTATTCTCAATTTTGTCAATAATAGCCCCCACGACGAATTTATCGTAGCCACCGAAGCAGGGATATTGCACAAAATGAAACAAGCTGCCGCCGGCACCAACAAAAAAATCATTCCGGCTCCTGCTACCGAAAACAACACCTGTGCGTGCAGTGAGTGTCCTTATATGAAAATGAACACCGTAGAGAAACTCTACAATGCCCTTCTCTACGAACAACCCGAAATCATCGTACCCGAAAATGTCCGCCTCAAAGCCTACGAATCTGTAAACCGTATGCTCGAAATGAGTAAGAATCTGTGAAAATGCCCCATTTATACATCATAGCAGGACCTAATGGGGCCGGAAAAACCACAGCCGCAGTTACTATTTTACCCACAATACTCAACTGCATGGAATTTGTCAATGCTGACAATATCGCTGTGGGATTGTCGCCATTCAATCCCAGCGGAGTAGCTTTTGAAGCGGGGCGGCTCATGCTCTTACGCATTGAACAACTTCTACAAAACCGTCAAACTTTTGCTTTTGAAACTACTCTTGCTACTAAAAGTTATGTTACTCTCATCAAAAAAGCACAAGATTTTGGATATAAGGTTACGATTGCATTTTTTTGGCTTCCTTCACCTGAAATGGCCATAGAAAGAGTAAAACAGAGAGTTTTGGAGGGAGGGCATCATGTGCCTGATGAAGTTGTCAGAAGACGTTATCGGAGAGGACTTGAAAATTTTTTTAAACTCTTTATTTCTATTTGCAATCATTGGCTATTGATTGACAATTCAGCATTGAAACCAAAAATGATTGCTTTTGGTGCAAATGGAAAAATAACAGAAATTAATAATCAAGATTTGTGGTTTAAAATTTTAAATGATAATCAAAAAAATGAGTGATAAACAGTTGGCACATCAATTCTTAGAAGGCACCAAGAAATCCGTAGATAAGTTGCTCAAAAAGAAAAGGGCTTTAGGGCAATCTGTTGTAATTGCCGATGAACAAGGTAACATTAAAACTGTTTTAGCCAAAGATGTTCAAAAAAAAACTCGCTCAAAAAAAACTGTATAAGATGAAACCCACACTTTTGATTTTGGCTGCCGGCATGGGTAGCCGCTATGGAGGTATCAAACAACTCGACCAATTTGGCCCCAACGGCGAAACTATCATTGACTACTCACTTTACGATGCCATACGTGCAGGATTTGGCAAAATAGTCTTCATCATCAGAGAAGAACTTCGTGCCGACTTTGAAGAAGTGTTTGCCCCTAAACTACGTGGCAAAATCGAATATGACTATGCCATTCAGGGCTTTCAGAGCTACGTACCCGACACGCTTGGTCATGTGCAGCGCACCAAACCATGGGGCACTGGCCACGCCATGCTCTGTGCGTGGGAACACACCCAAACACCCTTTGCTGTCATCAATGCCGACGATTTTTATGGCCTTGATGCTTTCCAACTCGTAGCCGATTTCCTCACCAAAAGTCCCGACGATAGCGAGCATACGCTTATTGCCTACGAGTTGGCTCGTACCCTTTCCGAAAACGGCACGGTGTCGCGCGGGGTATGTGAAGTCAATGAACAAGGGTATCTGGACGTAGTAACCGAACGCCGCCAAATCAAAAAAACCGACGACGGACGCTACATAGACGAAGAAACAAACCTCGAATTTGGCGAAACTACGCCCGTTTCGATGAATTTTTGGGGTTTCAAGCCTTTTGTTTTTCCGTTTACCGAAAAATTATTCCATGAGTACGCTCAAACCCATTTCGACGCACCCAAAGCAGAATTTTACATTCCTACCGTAGCTACACATCTGATTCAAAAGGGTTTAGGAAAACTAAAAGTCATCTCCAATCCATCGGAGTGGTTTGGCGTAACCTACCCCGAAGACAAACCAACGGTTCAAGCGGCTCTCCAACGCCTACACAATGAAGGAAAATATCCGAGTCAGTTGTGGTAAATAGTTTTTATGTATGATGTATTATATATGATGTAGTGTTTCTCCACCAACACTCATCAATTCTCAACTCAACCCTCACAAAATGCTTATTGCGATTCCGATATATTTGGCACTTTCCACAGGTTTTGTGGTAGTAGGGGTGTATTTGGAGCGCAAAATATCGGCCTTTATCCAAGACCGTATGGGTCCTATGGAAGTAGGTAAATGGGGACTGCTTCAACTCATCGCTGATTTGATTAAACTTCTCCAAAAAGAAGACATTGTCCCAAAAGCTGCCGACCGAAAGCTATTTTTAATCGCTCCTTTGGTAATCTTTACAGCCATTTTTGCTGGCTATTCGGTACTGCCACTGGGTCCCGACTTGCAAGGCTCTTCGGCGGCAGTAGGGGTATTTTTCATGCTCACGATACTCTCTGCCGATGTCATCGGGATTTTGATGGCAGGCTGGGGTTCCAACAACAAATACTCACTTTTTGGTGCCATGCGCTCGGTAGCACAGATTGTTTCTTACGAAATCCCATTGGGTCTGTCGGTGCTGTGCGTAGTGATGACTGCCCAAAGTCTTGATTTACAGACCATAAGTTACCAACAAGGCATCTATTCCGACGAGCCGGTTTATTTATTGGGACTATCGTCATTGGGCATAGACATCAGTCATACGGGCGGCTTTTTGGCGTGGAATATCGTCCGAAATCCTTTCCTGTTTTTGGCGTACATCATTTTTTTCATCACCTCATTGGCCGAGTGCAATCGCGCCCCGTTTGATATTCCCGAAGGAGAGTCCGAATTGGTCGGGGGTTTTCATACCGAATATTCGGGTATGCGGTGGGCATTGTTGTTTTTATCGGAGTATGCCATGATGCTATTGGTGTCGCTGTTGGGGGCGATTTTGTTTTTGGGAAGTTGGAATACGCCCCTACCCAATCTCGGCCCGCTACGCCTCGCCGACTGGACTTCAGGGACTCCCGGTACCATTTGGGGCAATGTGGTCGGAATGTTTTGGCTACTCTCCAAAGCCCTGCTGGGGGTATTGATACAAATGTGGGTGCGCTGGACTTTCCCCCGATTGAGAGTAGATCAGTTGATGTTTTTGTGCTGGAAAGTCCTCACCCCCGCCGCCTTGATCCTCTTTTTCTGCTGTGCCGTTTGGCGGCTTTTGATGGTGTAAACACTTTTAATACTGTAAATTCCCCTATTTTTGCCCCAATTTAAATTTCCAATCCATAAAGAATGGGTACAACATAATATGATTTCAAAAACCTACGCTCCCCAAGACATCGAAGACAAATGGTATCGCTATTGGATTGACAATCGTTATTTCAATTCAAAGCCCAATCCTGACAAAGAACCCTATACCGTCGTGATTCCCCCGCCCAACGTAACGGGCGTGCTACACATGGGACACATGCTCAACAACACCATTCAAGACGTGCTGGTACGCAAAGCCCGTATGGAAGGCAAAGAAGCCTGCTGGGTACCCGGTACTGACCACGCCTCCATCGCCACCGAGGCCAAAGTGGTAGCCATGCTCAAAGAAAAAGGCATCAACAAGCGCGATCTTAGCCGTGAGCAGTTTTTGGAATACGCTTGGGAATGGACACACAAATACGGTGGCATAATTCTACAACAACTCCGCAAACTCGGTGCTTCCTGCGATTGGGACCGTACCCGCTTTACCATGGAACCCGACCTTTATGATGCTGTCATAGATACCTTTATTCATCTGTACAATAAAGGCTACATCTATCGTGGCCACCGCATGGTCAATTGGGACCCTCAAGCCAAAACCACCGTATCCGACGAAGAGGTAAACATGAAAGAAGTGAACTCTAAGTTGGTCTATATCAGATACTCCATAAGTACACAAAATGGAGAAACAAACACAAACACCGCCCTCCCTTCGGGGGCTGGGGGGATTGTAATCGCCACCGTTCGCCCCGAAACCATCATGGCCGATACTGCCATCTGCGTTCACCCCGACGACGAACGATACAAACACCTGCACGGCAAAAAAGTGTTGATTCCGCTTATCAACCGCGAGATTCCTGTCATTACCGACGAGTATGTCGAAATGGAATTTGGAACAGGGGCTTTGAAAGTAACCCCCGCCCATGACCAAAACGACTATGAATTAGGTCTGAAGCATCAACTTCCTATCATTGACATACTCAATGAAGACGGTACGCTCAACGAAAAAGCCCAAATTTTGATAGGTGAAGATCGCTTCATAGCCCGCAAGAAAATCATCAAAATGCTCGAAGAAGCTGGGCATATCGAAAAAATCGAAGATTACAGAAGCAACGTAGGACATTCGGAACGTACCAATGCCGTTGTCGAGCCTCGGCTGTCGTTGCAGTGGTTTGTCAAAATGAAAGAACTCTGCCAGCCCGCCCTCGAAAACGTCCTCAACGACAACATCAAACTCATACCGCCCAAATTCAAAAACACCTATCGGGTTTGGATGGAAAACGTACGCGACTGGAACATCAGCCGCCAACTTTGGTGGGGGCAGCAAATACCGGCCTATTATCTGCAAGACGGTACGGTGATCGTGGCCAAAACCAAACGCGAAGCCCTCCGCAAAGCCCAGCACGAATTGTTGCTTTTTGCCCTCACAGAAGAAGACCTCACCCAAGACCCCGACGTAGTGGACACTTGGTTTAGCTCTTGGCTCTGGCCCATTACGGTATTCGACGGCTTCAAAAACCCCAACAACGACGACATCAATTACTACTACCCCACCAATGACCTCGTAACCGCCCCCGAAATTTTGTTTTTTTGGGTGGCTCGAATGATCATTGCAGGTTATGAGTTCAGAGGTGATTTGCCCTTCCGCAATGTCTATCTGACGGGTATCGTAAGAGATAAACTGGGGCGAAAAATGTCCAAATCTCTTGGCAATTCGCCCGACCCACTCGACTTGATTGAAAAATACGGTGCTGACGGTGTCCGTACTGGTATGCTGTTTAGCTCACCAGCAGGCAATGATTTGCTGTTTGATGAAAAGCTATGCGAACAAGGGCGCAATTTCTGCAATAAAATCTGGAATGCTTTCCGCTTGGTAAAAGGGCTTGCCGAAAATGCAAGTAGTGAATCCCAGCCATCTTGTCTGGCCGAGCAGTGGTTTGAGGCACGTCTGCATCAGGTCATCACCGAAGTACACGACGATTTCGATAAGTTTAGGCTCTCCGACGCACTCAATAAGATTTATAAACTTATCTGGGACGACTTCTGCTCGCAATATCTGGAAATGATAAAACCCAGCTTTGGAACAGATGAAAACACTCAAAAAATGAGTATGGAGCGTTTGGAAGCTACGCTACGGTTTTTTGACCAACTGATGCGACTGGCACACCCCTTCATGCCTTTTATCACCGAAGAAATTTGGCAAAACCTTTTTCCCAGAAACGAAA
The DNA here is from genome assembly GCA_046294665.1 of Runella sp. Lineage (GTDB taxonomy): Bacteria > Bacteroidota > Bacteroidia > Cytophagales > Spirosomataceae > Runella. The sequence goes on along the minus strand of JBKBKL010000031.1, from coordinate 11,665 downwards.
AAGATAGTATTTGTATTTCTTCTTTCCCACAACCCAAAGCATACAACCAACAAATACTCAACGATTTTGAGGTGTTTTTTGAAGTAGTGAGTAATGTCCGAAATCTCCGCAACACCAAAGGTATCAGTCCTAAGACACCTTTGCCTCTGACCATCAAAACCGACCAACCGGCACGTTACCAAAAATTAGCAGAATTATTGGCAAAAATAGCCAATGTGTCTGATATTCAGTACACTACCAACAAAGGCGAAGGGGTATCATTTTTAGTAAAAGCCGATGAGTTTTTTGTCAATTTGGCGGGTGAAATAGATACAGAAGAAGAAAAAGCCAATCTCCAAAAAGAACTCGAATACACATTGGGCTTCAAGAAATCGGTCGAGGCGAAACTCTCCAACGAACGTTTTGTCCAAAATGCAAAAGCAGAAATTGTCGCCAAAGAACGCCAAAAATTGGCTGATGCAGAGGCTAAAATCGCTGCTTTGCAGGAAGCGTTGGCAAGGTTAGTTTGATGTCATTTTTTCGCTACAAAACTTGCGCCTCTCCTAGGCTTTTGGGATTGGTAGGACGTGTTTTTTCGCTACAAAACTTGCGCCTCTCCGAGGCTTTTGGGATTGGTAGGACGTGTTTTTTCGCTACAAAAAATGTATCTACTTGTGGCTTCGGAGAAGCGCAACATTTGTAGCTAAATCATATACAAAAAACCTCATTAGCTTCGGAGAAGCGCAACATTTATAGTAGGCATTAAAAAGGAGGTTCTTCCGAGAGATCTGGCGGCGGGAAGCCCCCCCCACCCAAATCATTGGCTTTGCTGCGGAATGTCCCCCCCGGTGTAGATGAGGAAGGCGGAAGGGGGGTATTGTTTCCGAAAGAAGCATTGCTCCCACCGGTATTGTCTGAATAGTAGCCACCCAAGTCAGCAAACTTGGTATATTGACCTATAAAGCGTAGCTGGATTGTATCGAGCGAACCACTACGGTTTTTGGCGATAATTACCTCACCGATACCTTTAGTAGAGTTTCCGTTTTCATCTTGTGAAAATCCATAATAATCGGGACGGTACAAAAAGGCCACCATGTCGGCATCTTGCTCAATAGACCCCGATTCCCTCAAGTCAGACAGTTGTGGTTTTTTCTCTCCTCCACGACTTTCTACTGCACGACTCAACTGCGACAGCGCGATGACGGGTACATGGAGTTCTTTGGCCAAATTCTTCAAAGCCCTTGAGATAGAGGCGATTTCTTGCTCGCGGTTGCCCCCCCCTTTGGTGCTATCGCCTTGCATGAGCTGTAGGTAATCAATGATAATCATCTGTATATCATGCTGCTGCTTGAGGCGGCGGGCTTTGGCACGAAGCTCCAGTATCGAGAGTGCCGGGGTATCATCTATGAAGATAGGAGCGCGCATCAAGCGGTCTATACGCTTGTGAAGCTGTTCCCATTCGTGAGGAGCTAAGTTGCCTTTTTTGAGTTTTTCGCTATCAAGTTCGGCCTCTGCCGAAATCATACGATTGACCAACTGCACCGCCGACATTTCGAGCGAAAAAAACGCCACGGGTGTATTAAAATCCACAGCGGCATTGCGCATAGCCGAAACCACGAAAGCGGTATTGTGTGTAACCGTCATATCCTCGAGCAAAAACAGGTGATTGCCATCAAGCTCAAAACCATAGTATTCGTCAAAGCAGTCAAATTCAACTTTGATTCCAGTTACTTGCCAGTCTATTTTACTCTTACGTTCACGTGCTTTTTTTCGCTCAATTTTGACGGGTATTTTAGTCAAATCTCCACTGATACGCACTCTATATACTTCTGACTCATAGCCTATTTCAGCTATCGAAGCCTTTTTAACATTGAGAGATGCTCTAAAACCAAGCGAATCTGCCAAATACTTGATTTGGGAGGCTAATGTTTCAGATTTTTGCGTAATCTCATAGCAGTCGCACTCCGCTTGATAATGCCCATCGCTATCTATCAATCCCGCCAGAAGTTTCAACCTATTGCGGGAGGAGTTGTATAGATATTGGTCAGGTATATGTTTATTGTTGAGTACATTCAATGTTCGCAGTTGCTCTTGAATACAAAAATCTGTTTTGATTCCTCGCCGCCCCGATGTGTTGGCATAATTTGGGGCTTTAAAGGCTTGCTCATATTTGACCAAATTGAGATTCAATTCTTGAGCATAAGTATCCATATAAGCTACCACTTCCGAGTCTGTATTAGTAACGCGGGAGCTAAATGAATGACCATCTCCAAGCCAAATTCCAAAAAAATAGGGGTCAATTTCGAGGTTTTTTTCAGGGAGTTCGATAGATACTTTATAGCCTTTGTAGTTACTTTTGAATTTATCTGATTTTTGGAGATAATCTTTCAGTTCAATATTAAGAATCTCCCCTGTTCGATGCCCTCCTTCGTTGCGACTACGCTTCAACGACAAGATATGACTTTCATTGACACGGTAGCTGATGCCCCTATTTTGATGTACCCAGTACATATTTTCTTTACCCCTCGCCAAAGATAATACCCTCCTCGGTGTAGAATCATCTCCCATGAGCAAATCGCCCACTTTTACCTCTTCTACTTTTTTTAGGGTACCGTCATACATGACTACTTTTGTACCTTTACCTAAGCACTTACCCATTGCCGGCCTTGCCGCCAAAATGACAAGCTCAGAAGGCTGCCAACCCGAAGTTAGGCGGTCGAGAGCACTGAAACCCGACGGTACGCCCGTGAGGCCACCTTTTTGGTCGCGGCGGCGTTCGAGTTCTTTGAGTGCTTCAGTCATGATAGCCCCCATATCCGAATAGTTCTTGCGGATATTCGATTCTGAAATTTTAAACAGAGATTGCTCTACGGCATCAAGGAGCGTAAATACGTCGGTCGTATCGTCGAAAGCATCTTGCAAAATACGCGAAGCCACCGAAATCATCTCCCGCTTCATGGCTGCTTGGGCTACCACTCGCGCATGGTACTCGATGTTGGCCGCAGAGTTGATTTTGGTAGTCAGTAGGGTGATATACTGCGCGCCTCCCACTACTTCCAATTCGCCCATTTGGCGTAGCTGCGTCGTAACGGTAAGCAAGTCAATAGGGTCCGAATTGGCAAAAAGCGTGAGAATGGCATTATAAATCCGCTGGTGTGCTTCCTTATAAAAGCTATCGGGCTTCAAAATATCAATCACTGCATTGAGCGCGTCTTTTTCTATCATCAAAGCCCCCAGTACCGCTTCCTCCAAGTCGAGTGCTTGGGGCGGCAGCTTACCCGCAGTGGTACCAGCCTCCAGCCAACGGTTGGCATTTTGGCCGCGCTGACCACTTCCGGCAGCGTTTTTACGGAGAAAATTATGGGGCTTATCGTTTTCCATCGCAGTAAATCAACTACAATGATACTGCAAATTTTGGGAAGAATAAAGGAGAGTACTTAACAAAATATCAACACATATCCTAACGACTTGATTCTCAAAAACTCACAAATGAGCAGCCTTTACAGATATGTCCAACAAAATCTTCTCCACCTCATTTTGTACCCAATCGTAAGGTAGCTCGGCGCAGGTTTTGGGGGGCTGGCTCAACAATCGCGCATGGTTGGAGTGTAGGTATTTGCCCGAATAAGGCTGGTAAGTTTCAAAGTCATTGAGTTTGCCCAAAAGTATAATACCAAACGTACCGACGGCATTGGCCAAATGCGCCGGGCCGCTATCAATGCCTATGTAAAGTTGCGCGTGGCGTATGATTTCGGCGGTTTGGAGAATCGTAAAACGCCCACATAAGTTTAGATAGTTGGAGGATTTAATTTCAACTACATTCTTCAAACCTATTTCGGCTACATAAAATCCTTTTTTGTCTATCAACCAACGACATACCTTTTCCCAGTTGTCTTTTGACCAATCTTTGGGCGAAAAATTGGAACTGCAATGAATGACCACCAGAGGTTGGGGTAAAGCCAAATCGGCCACGAGTTGTCGGTCAGTTTCTGAAACATACACTCTCGGCTCCTCATCTTGCACCGGCAAATCAGCACACAACTGAAAGATAGTGAGCAGATTGCCTTTGTCGAAGTAATTATGAATCGTTACGCCATTTTTGACGGCTACGGGATTTTCATGGACATATCCACTTCGTGTATCAAAGTTACTTTGCCAAAATTCGAGGTTATATACTTTATCAAAAACACCCGATTGGCATACTATCTTACGATGAAGCACCGAAGTCTGCTGCCATACAGCATCGAGGTTGGGGTGGGTTTCTACAAGCGAGGCAAAAGCAGGTTTCACAAGCCAAATCAGATAATCGCTGGGGTGAAGTCGGCGTACCTGTCGGGCGATGGGTTCGGCGGCCACGATGTCGCCAAAATGCTCCGTGCGAATGATGACGACCACGTTTTTATTTTTTTGTTTTTTCAAAAACCAAAAGCGTATAATAGTCATATACGCCTTACAATAGGTCAGAAAAATATAGCTATATTTACGATAGCGGTGTTGCCAAAGAGCAATAAAAGTAGTAAAAGACCTCATTTAAGATTGAAAAAATGAATCAATAAGATTCACTCTGTACGTTATGTTTGAGCGCGAAATTAGCTGATATTTGCAAAAACATCATCAACTCCCTCTGGGGTTATCCTTCAAATCAATATGAGTAAATTTTTTTTGCAATGGGGAGCAATATTAGGTGCCTTGGGCGTAGCACTGGGAGCTTTTGGCGCACACGCCCTCAAACCCACCCTCGAAGCCGCCGGGCGCATGGAAACCTTTGAAACCGCCACTAAGTACCAATTTTATCATGCCTTGGCCTTGATTTTGGTCGGCATTTTGCTCCAAAACGCTACGGTCGAAGCCTCCAAATGGTACCAATGGTCAGGTTATGCGTTTTTGGCAGGGGTCATTGTGTTTTCGGGAGCTTTGTATGCGATATGCTTTACAGGCATCAAAACCTTCGGGGCGATTGCCCCCATCGGCGGCACGCTGATGATAGCAGGCTGGGTATTTCTGTGGTTGGCGGTGGGGAAAGTGAAATGAAATCTCTTACATCAGTATAATGCGTATCAGCAACGAAACCACCGAGCGAATCAAGCAAGCTACCGATATTGTGGAGGTAGTAGGCGATTTTGTATCGCTCAAAAAACGTGGTGCCAACTACATCGCTTGCTGCCCTTTTCACAACGAAAAAACGCCTTCGTTCAACGTCAATCCAGTACGGCAAATCTATAAATGCTTCGGCTGTGGAGCAGCGGGCGATGCGATCAAATTTGTGATGGACATCGAGGGCATCAGCTATGGCGAAGCCCTGCGGCACTTGGCCCAAAAATACCATATCGAAGTCGAAGAACAGCCCACTACGCCCGAAGATCTGCTCCGCCAAAACGAGCGCGATGCCCTTTTCATCGTCTTGAATTTTGCTCAAAAATACTATCAAAACCTCCTATTTGAGCATGAAGAAGGCCAAAGCATAGGGTTGAGTTATTTCCGAAATCGGGGTTTCAGCGACCCTACCATCAAAGCCTTTGGCTTGGGGTATAGCCTCAACGAATGGGACGGCCTCGGCAAAGAAGCCAGCCGCAAAGGCTACAACCAAGAACTTTTGGAAAAAGCAGGCTTGGTCATCAAAAAAGAAGGTGAGAATCAGCGTACTTACGACCGCTTCCGAGGACGTGTTATTTTTCCGATTCATAACATATCGGGCAAAGTCATCGCCTTTGGGGCACGGATACTGACCTCCGACAAAAGCCAACCCAAATACATCAACTCGCCCGAAACCGAGGTCTATCACAAAAGCCAAGTACTCTATGGCATAGCACAGGCCAAAAACGCCATACGCCAAGAAGATATTTGCTATTTGGTAGAGGGCTACACCGATGTCATTTCGCTCTATCAGGCGGGTATTCAGAATGTAGTGGCCTCGTCGGGTACGTCGCTTACCGAAGGACAAATCAAACTCATCAGTCGGTTTACCCAAAACATCACTATCCTCTACGACGGCGACGCTGCCGGCATCAAAGCCGCCCTACGCGGCCTCGATATGGTACTCGAAGAAGGGCTCAACGTCAGCCTCGTAACCCTCCCCGACGGCGAAGACCCCGACAGCTATGTCTATAAAGTCGGGGCCGAAGGCTTCAAAGCACACGTGCGCCAAGCCACCAAAGATTTCATTACGTTCAAGACCGAAATGCTCCTGCGCGAAGCCGGCAACAATCCCTTCAAGCGTGCCGAGGCCATCGGCGAAATCGTAGGAAGTATCGTCAAAATCAGCGATCCCATCAAAAGGCAGATTTTTTTCAAACGCACCGCCGATTTGATGCAAGTTGATGAGCAAACGCTCATTTCGGAAGGCAACAAACGCTTGCGTAAAAGCGAAAAAACGAAAGAAGAACCTCCCAAATCGAAAGTCCAAAGTCCTGAAAACAAGGCGAAAATTACGCTCCCTCAAGCCCCACGCCCCGACGATTTGCTTTCTGACCTCTCCCCCTTCGATTTGGTCGAAGCCCTCGAAGAAGAATTTGGCATTTTGCCGAGCGAAACCATTGTAGATACCCCGCCCTCTGTTCCTCCCCTTGCTCACCAAGCCCCGTTAGATCTATTTAAAGCACGTCTATACTATCAAGAGCAGGCGTTTGTGAGGTTGTTGATTTTGTACGGACGTGTCGAACTCGAAGAGGGCATTACGCTTTGTCATTATTTACTTCAAGAAACCGAGTGCATCGTTTTTGAAAATCCGTTGTTCGCTTTGATTTTGGAGATTTTCAAGCAGCGTTTTGTCCAAGGCGATATTCCCGATACCCAATATTTTCTCCAGCACCTCGACCCCGACATTCAGCGGCTGGCCATTGACCTCTGTACTCCCCGCCATCATTTGAGCGAAAACTGGGAAAAACATGAGATATGGGTTCCTACCGACGAAGAAGTACTCCATGAGTTGGCCTTCAAAAAAATCCTCCGCCTCAAAATGGCCTATTCGGGCGATAAAATGAAAAATATCGAAAACCAAATGAAAGGACTCAACAGTAACAACGACGACGATTTCTTACAACTCATGGAACTCATGAAACAACATAAATTCTACAAAAACATCAACGATTTGGCCGCCAAAGAACTCGGTACGGTCGTACCAGGGTATTGAATTTTACAAATAAATAATACCACAGGGAAAGAAGGTTTTTGTACTTTCGTTGGCATAAACCTTACTGTTATGTTTCGTTTTTACTTCTTGGGAGTGCTGCTTGTTCACGCTATTTTTATCAAAGCCCAAGTGGCCGATTCGCTACAAGGAAAGCAGCTGGGCGAGGTAGTCATCACGGCCCACCGCAGCGAGCAGTCGGCTTTTGCTACTCCCGCTACTGTTTACAGCCTTTCGGCCAAAACCTTCAACTCATATCAGCCTCGCACCGCTCCCGAAGCACTCATGGGAGTAGCAGGGGTATTTGTACAAAAAACAACTCACGGGGCAGGTTCACCCTTTATTCGTGGCCTTACTGGAAACCAAACACTCCTGCTCATAGACGGTATCCGCCTCAACAACAGCACTTTTCGCTATGGCCCTAATCAATATTTCAATACAATTGATGCTTTCAGTATTGAGCGAATAGAAGTACTCGCAGGCGGTGGATCAGTCCAATACGGCTCCGATGCCATAGGCGGCACGATACAGGTATTCACGCCTGATGTCGAATTGGGCAGTGGCTTTTCGGGTAAAGTTCTCGGGCGTATCGCCAGTGCGGGTATGGAGTACAGCGGACGAGTAGAAGCCACTTACAGTCAAGAAAAATGGGGGATTCGGGGAGGCATTACGAGGCGGCAATTTGGCGATTTGCTCGGTGGCCGAAGTACAGGTTTCCAAAGTCCATCTGGCTATAATGAGTTCGATTTTGATTTAAAAGCCAAAATCATGCTCTATGACCAGCAAAGTCTGACCATCGCCTACCAAAACGTAAACCAGCGCGATGTCCCGTTGTTTATTCGCTATCAGTTGGACAATTTTGCCCTCAATGTCTTCAATCCCCAAAATCGCCAACTCACCTACGCCAAATGGCAGCGACAAGGCCGACATACCCTCTGGAAAGAACAAACGGCCACGATTTCTTACCAAAATACCCACGAAGGTCGCCAAACCCAGCGCAATGGCAGCGACACCCGACGCTACGAAGACGACCGTGTGAAAACATGGGGACTCAACCTCAACAACAGAAGCGACATCATCGGTAAAGGCTCTGTCAATACAGGTATCGAAATCTATCGCGATCAAGTAAAAAGCCAACGCTTCGACCTCAACACCAAAACCAACACTCCCCAGCCTCGTCGTGGCCTTTACCCCGACGGTGCTACCATGCTCAACTATTCGATTTATAGTCTTTATCAGCATCAGTTTGTCAGAAATATTACCCTTTCGGGAGGATTACGCTACAACGGCTTCGTCATAGATATTCCCGACGAAACCCTCGGCACTTCTCGCCTCACGCCTCGTGCGCTAGTGGGAAACGTGGGGCTTTCCTATTCTCTATCCACACATTCGCGTATTTTTGCATCGGCCAGTTCGGGTTTTCGCGCTCCCAATGTGGACGACCTGGGCACACTCGGTATCGTGGACTTTCGCTATGAAATTCCGACTTCCAGCCTTCGCCCCGAAAAATCTATGACTACCGAAATAGGCTATAAACTCCAAACCCAACGCGCTTCGGCCACGGTGGTGTATTACCATACTCGCCTCACTGACTTGATTACACGCCTCAAAACCGCCCAAATCATCAACGGCCTCAACGTCTATCAGAAAGAAAATACCGAGCGCGCCTACATCAATGGTTGGGAAGTCAATACCATGATTGAACCTTTGAAAAACTGGCAATGGTACGGCAACCTGTCTTATTGTTTTGGTCAAAATGTTACTAAAAATGAGCCTGTAAGACGTATTCCACCACTCAATGGACGACTCGGAACGTCTTATCAGTATCATCGTTGGTCGGTACGAGGCGAATATATTTTTGCTCAAAAACAAGACCGTCTCGCCCAAGGCGACAAAGACGACAATCGCATCGCCAAAGGTGGCACGCCCGCCTGGAAAATTGTCAATCTTCAGGCAGGGTATGACCACCAAAGATTAGGCATTAACTTGCGTTTGGAAAATCTCTTGGACGAAGAATACCGTATCCACGGCTCTGGTATCAACGGCGCAGGCCGCAGTGCATGGCTCACAATGACAGGACATTTTTAGAAAAATAAAACCCTAATTTTTTTACAACTATGAAAAAAGCAATCCTCTTACTCACTTTTCTCGGAACGATAACAGCCACTTCCAATGCCCAAGACAAAGTCATTTCAGGCGCAGGTGCTGCCCAAAACAAGGGAGAATTGGTCAATCGTATCGTCGAAAATCGGCTATGGGTCAATGGTCAGTTGGTAGAAAGGCATATTACGCTACAACTGCCCGAAAAATGCTGGGAGCGAATCCTCAACGACGACGGCGAAGACCATTTTAGCCGATGGGGCTATGCCATCACCGAATACGCCAAAAAAATGGACTACGGCGACTTAGAAGCCCTCGGTGGTATGGGCGTAAACTCCGTTGATGAAAAAGACAATCGCCCCCGAATGAACAAAATCATGGACGGCTTCAAAGACAAATTTTCGTTTACGATCAAAGCCGAAGGTGTGATTTGCGACAATCTCGGCTGGAGATTATTGAAAGGATATTCTTCGACTGTACGCGACTTCGTCGAAGGCAACAGCACCTACCGCGATGCTTCATGGAAACCCAAAGGCGGCACAATGCACATCACCTTGATATTGAGCGACAAAGCCAAAGACATTTCGGTAGCCCTTAGTCCTGATGGTACGAAGTTTACCGTAACGGGTCCCTCCGAAATCGAAGTAAGCGAATGGAGTACCAAAATCGAAAAAGGCTTGGCCAGAGGTGGGAAATAGAAAGTCGTAATTCGCAAAAATCACTCCTCAAGCATAAAAAAACAAATTTTCCTCATTGTACTCTTCGTTTGCTATTTCGTAATATCATCGTTTTTAAACTTTCCCTTGCAAAACCGTTATATAAAAAGTATTGCGAGCTGTCTGTACCACAGTACCGCTGAGTTTCTCAAAAGATGACTGCTCCATCATGCGGTGCCAAGCAGCATTGCGCTCGTCGCCGTTGATACTGACAATAAAAATACCTTCGGGGTTGAGGTAAGGGTTAAAACGATTCAAGACTTTGTCCACCGACCCACCATAATAAATAGCTTCGTTGATGATGATGACATCAAACTTTTGGTCAGGCTGGTAGGTATTCATGTCAGCTACGAGGTACTTGGTCTTTTCATCTTCGTGTTTCTTGCCATTGGCTATGGCTACATCAGAAGCATCGGTAGAGTAGTAAAGGCTGTATTTAGTTTTGTCGAAACGCTGCTGTAAGTACCCCTCTCCAGCCCCGATTTCGAGGATTTTGGCGTTGGGTTTGAGGAATTGGGTATATCCAACAATGACACTAAAACGACTCAACTCATTGATGTCGCCCAGACTTTCCCAGCGACCCAAGTTATACTGATAGTTCCAGCGGTCGCGGTCGCGGCGAAGGATTTTACGATTGACAAAATCTTTTAACGTAGATAGAAAACTCATAGTTAGGCTATTAGAATGTAAAAACAGTAGTTTGAGGCCACAAAAGTATAAAAATATTACCACTTCAAGCATCTGTCCTTACCTTTGGCATTATGCTTGTACACTTTTAAAACAAAGAAAACGTTACATTTACGATTCGATTTTCAGCAAGTGTAATTGATATGCCTCTTTTATCAATCCAAAAAATAACTTCCAGCCTCTTTGCTATCAGATTTGTGGCAAAAGTCTTGGGTTTGTTCTTTTTTGCTTCATTTTTCTTTGCTTGCTCACAGTACAGTACCAATAGACTGAGTGTAGGCTATCATAATATGACAGCGCGCTTCAACGCTTATGTCATAGCACGCGAAAAAATGAAAGAGGCTGAACTCACCCTTCAAGCCAACCGCCGATACGACTACAATCAACTGATGCCTATCTTACCACGGCTCGACTCGGTAGAAGCACAATCGGTATCTGCCTTGCTACAAGATGTCATCAAAAAAGCCTCACTAATCCCCAACCGCCACCAAAACAGCCGCTGGGTGGACAATGCCTATGTACTCATCGGCAAAGCCCGACTTTACAAAGGCCAGATGCTCGACGGCATCGAAACCTTGCGATATGTCAATGCCAAAGGCCGCGACGAAGACGACAAACACGAAGGTCTGATTTGGCTCATGCGCGCCTACATCGAAACCAAAGACTACAATAGTGCCTTGAGCGTAGCCGAATACCTACGCAGCCAGCCACTCAACGATGCCAATACCCGCGACTACTATTTGGTCAAAGCCTATCTGCACCAACAAAAACAAGAATACGTACTGGCTTTGGCTATTTTGGAAGAAACATTTCCTATGATGCCACGCAACGAAGAAACCGCCCGTATTCATTTTGCTGCCGCACAAATGTATGAACTACTCGAAAAACCCCAAGCTGCCAATCTTCACTACAAAGCCGTTACTCGCAATCGCCCTTCATACAATTTAGGATTTTATGCTGACATGAATGCGCTACAAAATACCGCGCTAACCAATGCTAATATTTCTACCGAACAGGGCTTCAAAAAACTCCTCAATGACCGCAAAAATACGGACCT
>JBKBKL010000030.1:0-31992 GCA_046294665.1 Runella sp. | reverse complement strand
AAATTCGCTCCCCCACTTTTACATCTTGGTACATTCCTTTGTAGGGCGTACTGACACGCTCCGAGGTTCCGATGATGTCGTCGTTGGTGAATACTAATTTTTGACCTGCTACGATAGGGACTCCGTCTTTGTCGGCTACGTTGCCGATACGAATTTTGGGGCCTTGTAAATCTTGCAAAATACCGATGCTTAGGCCGTAAGCGTCGTTGTTGGCGCGGATACGTTTGATGCGTTCGAGGTGGTCGGGGTGAGTGCCGTGAGAGAAGTTGAGTCGAAATACATTGACCCCGGCTTGTGCCAAAGCATAAAGGGTATCGGAATTTTCGGAAGCAGGGCCTACGGTGGCTACGATTTTGGTTTTTTTGTCAATCATCTTAAGTTAAGTTTTCGGAGGTTAGAGGCAATCTACATCAATGGTTACATCGGCTCCTTTGAGAGTTTTGTCGGTTAGTATATCAGTTACTTTTTCGAGTATAAAAGCTTTTGCGGCTTTAAAATTAACTTTTTCGCGTTCGAGTTTGATAAGGATGTCAAATAAATACCGATTGCGGAGGCGTTCGATAAGCGGAGGCTGCGGCCCTAAGATACGGTCTTCTCCCATTTTTTCGATGAGCAAGGCCGCTAACTTTTGGGCTGCTTTTTGTGCGGTATCTTGGTCTAAGTGTTTGACTGTAAGTTTGATAAGTCGTGTAAAAGGAGGGTATTTGAATTTTTCTCTTTCCACGATTTCGGTAGCATACATTCCTTCATAATCGTTGGTAATAATTTTTTGTAAAATTTCTTGGTTGGGGTTGTTGGTTTGAATCAAAACTAAGCCTTTGCGGTCGGCGCGGCGGCCTGCACGTCCGCTTACTTGCGTAATCAACTGGAAGGCACGCTCGGCAGAGCGTAGGTCGGGGAAATGTATCATACGGTCGGCATCGAAAACCGCGACGAGTCGTACATTGTCAAAATCAAGCCCTTTGCTGATCATCTGTGTTCCTACCAAAATATCCACATTGCCTTGTTCGATGTCTTCGATGATTTCTTTGTAGGCGTTTTTGGCTCGAGTAGTGTCCAAATCCATACGCGCTACTCGTGCCGTAGGAAAAAAGATTTTGAGTTGGTCTTCGAGTTTTTCGGTGCCAAAACCTACCGTCCGTACTTTGGTTGAGCCACAGGATGGGCAAAACTTCGGTACTTGTTCTTTGTGGCCGCAGTAGTGGCAGCGGAGTTCGGCATCTTTCTGGTGGTAGGTAAGGCTAACGGCACAATTTTCGCACTCGCCTATCCAAGCACATTCTTCGCATTGAAGATAAGAAGAATAGCCCCTACGATTCTGAAAAACAATGCTTTGTTCGTTGCGGTCGAGGGTTTCGCGGAGTTCTTCTAATAGTACCGACGAAAATTCAAACTTCATTTTTTTGCTTTTTCGCTCTTTTTTGGTGTCCACCAATACAAAATCTGGGAGCGTGGCTTTGCCGTAGCGTTCGGTCATTTTGACGAAACCATATCGGCCATTGAGTGCTTGGTAGTAAGACTCCAGAGAGGGGGTAGCCGACCCCAGTAGTACTTTGGCGCGTTGTCGTTGGGCTACTACGATGGCTACATCGCGAGCATTATAGCGGGGAGCGGGGTCGTATTGTTTGTAGGAGGCTTCGTGTTCTTCGTCCACAATGATAAGCCCCAAGCTATCGAAAGGCAGAAAAATAGCCGAACGTACTCCAATGACGATTTGGAATTGCCCCGATACTACACCTTTCCAGACTTCTACGCGCTCGTTGTCCGAAAATTTGGAATGATAGATGCCGAGTTTATCGCCAAAGATTTTTTTGAGTCGTACTACCATTTGAGTTGTCAGGGCGATTTCGGGCAGTAAAAAAAGCACTTGCGAGCCACTTTCGAGTATTTGCTGGGCTAAGTGAATATAAACTTCTGTCTTACCGCTTCCGGTGATACCGTGTAGCAAAATCGCATTTTTGGTATCGAATTGCGCTACAATCTCATCAAAAGCTTGCTGTTGTGCGGCAGTAAGCTGGATACTTAGATCACCACTGAAATCGGGTTTCACATCACCAAAGCGCGATACGGTAATTTCAAACTCTTCTAAAATTCCTTTTTTGAGCAACGTACTCAAAGCGGAGTCGGATATGTCGTCGTGTTGGCTAAAATAGCTTTTTTCGATGCCGGTACGATTGGTGTAGGGGTTATTTTGGATTGGCACTTGCCGCAAGTAGTGCATGATGATTTCCTGCTGCTTGGGCCACTTTTCGAGTTGGGAGATGAGTTCAAGAAGGTTTTCTTGGGTTTCGTAGCTGTTTTTTAATTTTATTTTTTTGACCACTTTGGGCTTATACTTTTCGCGTACTTCTTCAAAAAGAATAATAGCACGTTTCCCTACAAGCGATTTAATGACGTGGTTGATGTTTTGCTGGCCTACACGCACTCCTACTTCTTCATAAGTGAGGGATTGGTATTTTTTTATTTCTTCCAATAGCTGCGCTTCTTCTTCGGTAAGCAAATCGGGGTAATCGAAATCGGGGTTGTATTGGAGTTTGGATTGGCTGTTGATTTTCAGCCCTGAAGGCAAAGCCACATTGAGAACTTCGCCTACGCTGCACAGATAGTACTCGGCTATCCAATGAAACAACTCAATCTGATAAGGCGTGATAAGCGGCTCATCGTCGAGTAGCTCGGCTATATACTTGGCTTGGTATTTGGTGGGTGGGGTGGTATGAATACGAGCTACTACTCCCGTAACGACACGATTTTTTCCGAAAGGTACTACTACTCTGGCACCATTTTTGATGTACGAACTAAAGCCCCGTGGAACACGGTACGTAAATAGATTTGCTACTGGTACAGGCAAAATCAAATCTACAAACAGCGTTAGTTCTTCTTCTCCAAAATCTTCATTTTCAATAGCCAACACCGTGTTTTAGGTATTTAAAGTGCTGCGCAAGATAATGCCTTTTGTCGTAATTTTCTGAAATGGCAAGATATTTGACATAGCGTATCATGTCGAATATTACATTTTACCCCTTACTTAAAAAATCATGGTTTTCGCAACGATTCAGCGATACAATGAGCTTCGCTATGATGAGTCGGCCTTAAAACGACTCACTGGATTGAAGCAGGAGGCGTTTGAGGCACTTGCAGTTCCATTTAAAGAACAATGGGAGGCTTACCTATCAAAATTCACTCTTGAAGGTGTACCGAGAGTCCGACAAATGTCGGTACGAAAGAATAGTATTTTTGCCGATCCCAAGGACGCACTATTGTTTGGACTTATCTACCTAAAAGGTAACATAAATCAAGAAAAATTAGCCATCAGTTTTGGGATAGACCAACCCAAAACCAGTAAATACTTGGCCTTGATTCAACGCCTTATTTTGCAGGTGCTGGAAGCCAACCCCCGTATCCTCCCTCGGCAGAAGAGGGCGAAAATCATTGATTCTATAAATGTCTAAAAAAGAGATTTGGCATTATTTTTGATATTAACCCTCTCCTTGCATCAATCATAAAAAACGGCTCTTTCTATAGACTTATAAGACATAAAATTTCATAAAAAAAACAATGATTTTTTTGAGCTTAAAATATTAATTGTCAAGTAAATAAATGTTTAAAGACAGGTTAAAAAAGAATAAATAAAATATTTTTAGAGAGACCTGTCATCATGGCAAGATATTTGACATTGCCATTATGTCGAATATCAACACCACCAACCAGTTTTTTTAATTCGCCTTTCCTACTCTCTTATTTTTTTGCTCTCTGGTATTTCTTAATTGTGTTATTTGACCATTGGTATAAGATTTTTTTACATAAGAGGAAGGTATAAATAATTGATAATGTTGGTATATTTTGTAGATTAAAATAATTGCCCCAAATTTTACAAAGATGAAAAAGTTATTACACGCGTTTCTCAATGATGATGTAGTGAGGCAAAGATGGCTGCCACTCCTTGTTGTGTGTCAATTTTATGTGGTGGCTGCACAAGCTCAAGTCAGTGGCTCTGTCTTTTATGATTATGATTCCAATGGCAAACAAACCAATAGCAACCCTACGGAGTTGGGGGTAGAAGGGGTTAAAGTGTCGGTTTTTGTGGGAAGTAATGCTACTCCAGCCGCTACCACTACCACCGACAGTACTGGGGCATATAGTTTCAATAGTAGCCAAGTACCAGCGGGTAGCAAGGTAAGGGTAGAGTTCAGCGATTTTCCCGAAACCTTTTCGCCTACATTGAAAGGTATCAATAGCAATACCTCAGTACAGTTTACAACGACACCCGCTACCAATATCAACTTGGGTATTACCAACGACGACGAGTTTTGCCGCGAGGGCGATGGCCCTAAAGTGGCAACAGCCTGCTATGTCATGGGTGACCCTCTCAAACCCGCCGGCCCCGGCGATGACCCCACCAAACTGGCCGGCGATGATCCCGCTCTCGTTTTGTTTGACTATAATGCCCAAGGTCTTGCTGGGGTAGATGATTTTTCGATGGTCAAATTAGCGAAAGCTAAGGAAATTGGTCCTACATGGATTGCTTCGTATCAGCGAGACTCCAAACGCCTACTGGTAGGGGCGATTGTACGGAGGCACGTAGGTTTGGGACCACTGGGTACGGGAGGGCTTTATTATATTGACATGGCCAACGGCAATAGCGTCCATGATTTTATAGATGTCAAAACATTGGGCATAGACACAGGGCCAGATCCACAGATAGACCCCATTACCAATCAAAACATACTCCCTGCCATGAAAACGGCCCGTAGCCACGATTCGCTTACTTTCTTCAAAGCAGGTAAAGTAGGTATGGGGGGAGTGCAACTTTCACGTTTTCAGGATACCTTATTTTTGATAAACCTCTACGACAAAAAATTATATAGTTTCTTAGCCAATAAACCCTTAGCCCCACCCAACAGCTTGGCGGAGGCAAAAGTACGCTCTTACACCATACCTCACCCCAATTGCTCCAATGGTGATTTTGCTCCATGGGCACTCAAGTACTACCGCAACAAACTCTACATCGGGGTAGTGTGTACCGCCGAAACTTCTCAAAAGAAAAGTGATTTGAAAGGGGCTGTTTATGCACTTAGTTTCAAAAATTATCAATTTACGAAAGAACTTGAATTCCCTCTCGACTATATACGCGACCCTCTCGATGCTACCCAAGGCTGCGATACCATCAATACTTGGAGGCCGTGGTCAAAAGCTTTTCCAGCGTTTTGCAACTATCCCAACGGTGCCCCTGACCCTATCAATTCTTTCTTAGTCAATGCCCAACCAATACTGTCTGATATAGAATTTGACGATGACGGCTCCATGATCATCGGTATGATGGACCGTGGAGGGCTTCAAACTGGTCAAGATCAACCTGGCATTGCTAAAAATGATACGCTTCACTATTTTGGCTTCATGAGTGGGGACTTGCTCCGTGCCCAACGCAACAAGAACGGAACTTTTACGATGGAAAGCAACGGCACATCAGGCAAGTTCGTTGCTACTGGACAAGACGGAAGCGTGGCTACCAACCCTACCGATTTGGCCAAAAGCTCGCGCAATAAAAACGCCGGGCCGGGTGGAGGGGAGTTTTTCTTTGATGATTTCTGGATCAATGCCAAAGATAGTGTAGGGCACGCCGAGATTACCAATGGGGGTGTTTTCAAAATCCCGGGTTATCAAGAGGTGTTTTCATCGGCTATGGATCCTATTCATAAACAATATTTAGCTACTGGTTTTATTACTTTCGATACCAAAACAGGAGCGCGCAAGCGGTCGTACTCTATCTATTCTGTAAGAGAGGGAGTGTTAGGTAAATCAGGGGGGGTAGGAGATTTGACGGCCACCTGCGACCCCGCCCCGCTCGAAATCGGAAACAGGGTATGGTTCGATAAAAATAAAAATGGAATACAAGATGCCGACGAGCCGGGTATTGATAATTTAGTACTTACCCTCCACGATATGGCCAATGGTGGTCTGCAAGTGGCTAAAGACACCACCAAAAATGGAGGACAATTTTATTTCAACGACAAAAATGTAACTGGTGGCCTCAAACGTACTCACAACTACCAAATACGAATGTCAACCAACCAACTCTTGCAAGAAGGAGCTTTAGGCAACCTTTCACCTGGTGGAGGTGGTGGGCAGGGTAGCATGAGTACTTTTGCTGTATCTGATTCATTGACCCTTTCGCCTGTACTGACAGACTCGGCCAATTTAAATCGAAATTCGGAAGGGGTATTCAATAGTGATTCATCGCAAGTGATTGTGGCAGTAAAAACAGGTAACAATAGTGAGAATAATCACAACTTTGACATTGGCCTAATGATGAAAGACTTCCAAGAGCCGCCGGTTGATTTGGAACTAACCAAAATGCTGGTAGGCGACTGTGAACGTAAAATAGGAGATAATGTAGTGTTCAAAATCATCGTCAGCAATCGCCACCCTGATGTCAATTCAGTAGCTGATAGTGTATTTGTCAAAGATATTTTACCACTCAACTTCTCTTTTGTATCGGCAGTACCTACACAAGGTATGTATGATCTTCAAACGGGCCTATGGGGGCCGCTCACGCTCGAAAGTGGCGAATCAGATACCCTTACGCTGACCGTCAAAATCAACAATAGTCGGGGTTTTGAAGGTGGAAATCTATGCAATGAAGCCGAAGTATTTAGTGTTAAACAACAAGACATTGATTCAACTCCAAACAATTCCAAACAAGACGAAGACGACTACGACATCGCATGTGTGAGTGTGCCTATCATGATTTGTCCAGCACGAAAAGATACGGTTGTCATTTCGGCACCGGCAGGTTATAACAAATATCAGTGGTTCAAAGACGGAGTAAAATTAGATGGAGCAACCGCCCAAACATTAGACGTAAGTCAGCCCGGAAATTACACTGTAGAAGTAGCCGACGGCCAATGCCCCGCCCAAAGCTGCTGCCCGGCTATTATACGTGAGGAGTGTATTTGCCCGCCAGAAATCTGCGTACCATTCACTACTCGAGTCATCAAAGTGAAGTAGCGACCTGCGTTTTTGATACACGGTATCAAAAATAAATGGCTTGTGTAGAAAAAACGGGTGTATTGTCAAAATCAAGCATGGCATTTATCAACCGAGCGGAGGAGAATGAATAAATCTCCTCCGCTTTTATTTTTTGTTCCTTTATGATGTCCTCCGCCAACAATCTGGTACGTTGAATCCCACGCAGCAAAGGCGTAGCTGGCGTGAGCCATTGCTGGCCGTCCCAAAATACAATATTGGAATATGAAGTATCTGTAATGTGGCCATTGACTATGATCAATACATCGTCGGCATTGCCCCGCTGTTCAAAGAGGTTGTTCAGATGGTTACGGTTTTGGTACTTATAATTATAATCGAAGGGAAGTGTTTCGACGAGGCGAAGCGAGCGGATAAGACGAGGTGTGTAGGGTTCAAACTCTATATTTTCTATTTGTCGGCTATAGGTCAGACGGCATTTCCAAGTATCGGATTGTGCAAAATGTGGCACTTCCAAAATATTATTCAAATCCCAATCCATAACACCATCAAAATGATCTCTACGGGTTTGATTGAGGCGTTGGTTGTGGTAATTGAGATGATAAAACTGACCATCAGTCAGACGGATTGTTTCGATGAACATCGAGAGAGGCATGGGTGAGAGGCAAATAGATTTTGTTGATGATTTCGTCGTACTCGGCGCGTGCTTCGCTACGAGCGGTGATACCTCCACCACTTTTGAATACCAATCCACTGGGGGTTTGTTCTATAAAACGTATCAGCACACCGCTGTCTAAGTTTTCGCCGTCGAAGATGCCTGCTACACCCGTGTAAAACCCGCGCTCATAGCCCTCGGCTTGTGCGATGATTTCGAGGGTTTTGGGTTTAGGCGCACCGCTGATAGAACCTGCCGGCAATAACTCAAAAAACCAATCTCCCAGATGTTCGCGCCAGTCGTCGGGTAGGTAGCCGGCAATTTCAGAACTTACTTGCAGCAATGCCCCACGGTGTGTTTCGATACGGTCAATGTAGCGGTATCGCTCCAACCACACTTTGTATGCTACCCCACTCAAGTCGTTACGAATCAAATCTACAATCGTAGCGTGTTCGGCAGCTTCTTTGGGATTGCTCAAAAGCTGTGTGGCAGCACGTGGCAGATGAGCTTCTATCGTTCCTTTCATCGGGAAGGAAGCGATGCGATTGCCCCGCACTTGTACAAAAATCTCGGGCGAAAAACACACAAATTGATTACGCCACCACAATTTATACTTGGCTTGGGTTTGATAAAAAATAGACTCTAAATCCAAATCGGTGGTAATGGGCGTAATTACAGATAGATTGACCAAAAACGAATTGCCAAGTTTGATTTGCCGAACTACATAATCGAATTTTTGCCGGTATTCCTCAAATGCCAACACTTTTTTTTGAAAATGATAAACATTAGAAGTCGCATTTCTTGAAACATCTTGATTGGTTATTCCGTTGAAGTAGTACAACAAGTCGTCGCCTTTGATATGATTCAAAGGTGCAACGAATGGCGCAGAGAGTGCGTAATCAATGATAAATAAAAACGGAATCCGCTGCCGCCCAAAATAGTTCATTAGTTCGATGACTTCAGCGGGCTTTTGATAAAAAATCATCAGTAACAAAGTAATTGAAAGGATAGACCTATATCCATTAGAAATGTCAAAGACCAATAGCCATAAAAAAACGACACAAATAAAGTGAACTTTTTGAAGATTATATACTGGGTTTGGGGGGTGATGATAGGTCTTGAGCTGAAAGGGGCAGTAGCCCAAAATGTGGATTCTCTTCAACAAGACCAAAAGGAGGCCAAAAAAATTACGATTATTCCTGCACCAGTGCTTTACTACACCCCCGAAACACGCTGGGCGTATGGCATAGCGGCTACGTCGGCCTTTCGGTTCAAGGGCGATTCGGCCAATGCGCGACCTTCCCAAGTCAGCCTTTCGGCAGTTTATACCCAAGAAAGACAGTATCTGTTTTATTCTCAATTTCAGCTTTTTCCTCACAATGCCAAGTACTTTTTTTATGGTGAAATGGGCTATTTTCGCTATGCCTACAACTTTTTTGGCATAGGAGAGGAGGAAGTACCCAAAGAGCAGTTTGTGGCCGATTATCCTCGAATACGCCTCAATTTCATGCAAAAAATTTCACCGAGTATGTATGGGGGTTTTAGGTATCAGTTTGAAGATTTCAAATTGATAAAAACCCAGCCCAATGGTGTACTCACAAGTGGAGATATACCCGGTACACCACGAAGTGTGTCGTCGGGTTTTGGACTGGGGCTGCTCTACGACACGCGCGACAAGGTTTTCTTCCCTACTAAAGGAATATTTGCCGATTTGGCATTTCTGCATTTTACCCCCACTTTGGGAAGTCATTTTCGTTTTGACCGTTTTTCGGCAGATATTTCGGCTTATCAGAAATTAGCTCCTAAGGTAGTATTAGCGGGGAATCTTTTTAGCAGTTTTACGTTGGGTAGCCCCCCTTTCAATATGATGAGTGAGTTGGGGGGAGGGAGGCGTTTGAGAGGCTACTATTTGGCTCACTTCCGCGACGACCACGCCCTATTGCTCCAAAGTGAACTCCGCTTCGGCATTTTTAGGCGATTAGGCGGAGTCGTTTTTGGGTCATCAGGTATTTTGGGAAGTCAAGGTACAGGTTTTCGATTCAATGAGCCGCGAAGTTCGTATGGGGCTGGGCTTCGTTTTACGGCCAACCGTCGTGAGCATCTCAACGTCCGATTTGACTACGCCATGGGAAAAGATATCTCCAATTTTTATTTTACTATTGGAGAAGCTTTTTAAAAATTGATTTCGTATGTTTAACAATGCGAATCTCAGTCATCATTCCTACCCTCAATGAAAAGGACAATATTTGCGAGTTAGTTTCGCAACTTCGTTCGTTTGGCAGGAAAGCTATTGCCGAAATCATCGTGTCGGACGGTGGAAGCTCTGATGCTACGCTCAAATTGGCTCAAAAAGCAGGAGCCGTCGGAGTATTATCTCCCCTTCGTGGTCGTGCTCCACAAATGAATTATGGGGCAAGGTTTGCTACCGGTGAGATTCTTTATTTCGTTCATGCCGATACTCGTGTACCCCGTAGCTTTGTTGAGGATATTGGCCAAGCCCTTTCCGAAGGATATGAGGCAGGTTGTTATCGGTTTCGTTTCGATTCCGATAAACCCATGCTAAAAATCAATAGTTATTTTACTCGCTTTGATAATCTTACAGTACGTGGTGGCGACCAGACATTTTTCATCAAGAAAAATAACTTTTTTGAACTCGGTGGCTATGATGAACGATACGTCATCATGGAAGAGTATGATTTTTTGAGAAGATTTAGGAAGCAATTTCCTGATAAATTTAAACTCATTCCCAAAGACGTTATCGTTTCGGCGCGCAAGTACTCAACCAACAGTTGGCTACGAGTACAAGTCGCAAATTTGGTTGCTATGCTTATGTTTAGGTGTAACGTAACACCTATCAAAATTGCCCAAACGTACAAAAAATTACTTCGGCCTTACTAATCGGCATACTTTTTGACAAAACAATAATTTTTAACCTTCAACTAAGCCCAACATTATGCGCTTTCGTATCCTTTTTTTTTGTCTTTGGGCGAGCTTTTTTTCTTTTGCCCAGCAAACTCCTGAAAATACCAAAACACCCACTCCTTATCCCGTTTCGACACACCCTTTTGACTACAAAGGTCGTCAGTTGATTGTAGGGCAGGCATTGGGCAAACTTGAAAAAGAATATCGTCTTCTGGAAGATGGGGGCGTATATCGCCGTGTGAATACAGTTGGGGAGTTTGAGGTGTTGGGAGAGCAATCGAAAAAAAACATCGAAACGGCTTTCAAATCGCTTGATGATGTAGGTTTTGAGAAAATCAATTTCCAGCATCCGAGCCGCGAATCTTACTTCATTATCTTCAAAAATGGCAAAAAAGAGCATAAAGTGATTTGGGGCGACCCCAAACACCCTGCCCCCGAAGGGGTCAAACGTGTTTATAGAGCATTTATGGGTATGATTCCGCAAAGCATGAGGTTGTGATTTTGGAGGAATGTCGCTACTTTCGTTGCTTCAAATTCCCTCCTTAACAAACCCATGCGTCTCCAAAACAAAGTAGCTCTCATCACTGGCGGGAGCAGTGGCATAGGCCGCGAAACCGCCCTTCTTTTTGCCCAAGAAGGGGCAGCCGTAGCCGTCGCTGATGTCAATGATACGGCCGGTCAAGAAACAGTCGAACTCATCACCGCACAAGGAGGTAAGGCCATTTACATCAAAGCCGATGTTTCTAAAGCCGCAGACTGCGAAAACATGGTAGCCACCACCGAGCAAACCTTCGGCCAACTCCACATTCTGTTCAATAACGCCGGTATCATGCACAGCGACGACGACAGTGCCACCACTACCGAAGAAGCGGTTTGGGATTTGACAATGAACATCAACGTCAAAGGTGTTTTCTTTGGTTGTAAATATGGTATCCCGGCTTTGCGCCGAGCGGGTGGCGGCAGTATCATCAATACGGCCTCTTTTGTGGCTATTTTGGGGGCTGCTACTCCCCAAATCGCCTATACTGCCAGCAAAGGCGCAGTATTGGCCATGAGCCGTGAGTTGGCGGTCATTCATGCCCGCGAGGGGATTCGTGTCAATGCGCTTTGCCCCGGCCCCCTTCGTACCGAATTGCTGATGAAATTTTTAGATTCGGAAGCCAAAAAACAACGCCGATTAGTGCACATTCCGATGGGGCGTTTTGGCGAAGCCAAAGAAATGGCGTATGCCGCTTTGTATCTGGCTTCCGACGAATCGTCGTATGTAACCGGAACCGAATTTTTGGTGGACGGTGGCATCACAGCAGCTTACGTAACGCCCGAATAATACCATGAAAACTTTCGATGTCATTTCGCCCGTGGACGGGTCGGTCTATGTAAGTCGTTCGTATGCTACTGACAGTCAAATCGAACACGCTTTAGCCCAAGCCCATAAAGCCCAAAAGTTCTGGCAATCAGTACCTTTGGAAGATAAAATGGTAATTTGCGAAAAAGCCGTCCGTTACTTTCTCGACAAGGCCGACACAATCGGGGAGGAACTCACTTGGCAAATGGGTCGCCCGATTGATTATACACCCTACGAAATCAGGCGAGGGTTTCAGGAGCGCGCTCGTTATATGATGCAGGTTGCCCCTGTGGCTTTAGCCGACCTCAAAACTTCTGAAAAAGAAGGTTTTCGTCGCTTTATTCGTCGGGAGGCTTTAGGAACAGTTTTGGTGGTTGCCCCGTGGAACTATCCTTATCTTACGTCTGTCAATGTGATTATTCCAGCACTTTTGGCGGGCAATACCGTCTTGCTCAAACACGCCCAGCAAACCCCCCTCTGTGCCGAACGTTATGCCGAAGCCTTTGAGTATGCGGGGCTGCCCGAAGGGGTTTTTCAGTACTTACACCTAACACACAACGACGTATCACGCATCATCGGCGAGAGTCGTATTGACTTTGTGGCTTTTACGGGTTCGGTGGCAGGAGGCCATGCCGTGCAGCAAGCAGCTGCAGGGCGATTCATCGGTACAGGTCTCGAGCTGGGCGGCAAAGACCCAGCTTACGTGCGAGCTGACGCTGACTTGGCTTTTGCGGTCGAAAACGTCGTGGACGGGGCGTTGTTCAATTCGGGGCAGTCGTGCTGTGGCGTAGAGCGGATATATGTACACCACAAAGTATATGATGATTTTGTGCATCAAGCTGTCAAACTCATTGAGCAGTACAAACTCGACAATCCGCTACATTCGGGCGTACATCTTGGCCCCATGGTGCGTACTTCGGCGGCAGAATTTGTAAGAGGTCAAATCGAAGAGGCAGTACAGCAAGGGGCAAAAACACTAATTGACCCCTCACTTTTCCCCAAAAATCAACCACAATCCCCCTACCTTGCACCGCAGTTGTTGGTCAATGTCAATCATCACATGCGCCTGATGACCGAAGAAACCTTCGGGCCGGTGGTAGGAGTGATGAAAGTAACTTCCGACGAAGAAGCGATTCAACTGATGAACGATAGTATTTATGGCCTCACCGCTTCAGTCTGGACTACCGACGCAGAGGCCGCTGTAAGCATTGGCCAACAAATCGAAACCGGAACTGTTTTTATGAACCGCTGCGACTATCTCGACCCCGAACTCGCTTGGACAGGCATCAAAAACTCGGGGCGTGGGTGTACTCTTTCGGTGTTGGGTTACGAAGCCCTCACACGCCCCAAGTCTTTTCATTTGAGATATTGAGGGAAAATGACCGAGCCAAAGACCTCTCCTTTCCCTGTGAAGTGGTCAAATCCATTCAAAAATGAGGCATGATATGGTAGAGTTTGGTTGAAATTCTACTTTTCATTTGGCTAATTTGAGAAATACCCCTAACTTTGCAGCCCATTTTGCAATAGAAATGAAAACGCTAACACAGTACGACATAGACATTTACGGCCTAAAAGACAAACAATATGTCTATGAGTTTGAGGCCAGCGATTCGTTCTTTGAAGCCTTGGAGCAAGAAATGATTCAAAAAGGTCACTTTAAGGTGAACCTTACACTTGATAAGTCTGCTACAATGATTCAGCTTAGGTTTGTCATTTCAGGCAATATTATACAAGTATGCGATCGAAGCTTAGAAGAATACCAAGAACCGATTGAACTCAAAAAGCAGTTAATTTTAAAATTTGGCGACCGTAACGAAGAATTATCAGATGATATTGAGTTGATTCGTCATGACACAGTACGTATCAACATCGCCAAATACCTTTTTGAATACATTGCTTTGGCCCTTCCGATGAAAAAATTACACCCACGCTATCGTCAAAACGAAATTGAAATAACCGATAATGAGCCAAGCGATATATTAATTTATCAAACTCCAAACGACACGTCGTCAGACGAAATACTCGACGAAGACCCTCGCTGGGCTGCTTTGAATCACCTAAGAAACAATTAGAAAACATAAAAATAGAACATAAACTGACCAAAGACATACAAAGATGGCACATCCCAAACGCAGACATTCCAGCACTCGCCGCGATAAGCGACGTACACACGATGCCCTCACAGGCAAAGCCCTCACCACAGATGCTACCACTGGCGAAGTACACGTGATGCACCGCGCACACGTATTTGAAGGCAACTTGGTTTATAAAGGCAAAATAGTGATCGAAGGCTACAAAGCTTAGATCTCAATATGGGATATTGAATAAATGGGCATTTCGCTGGAGCTTCTAATAAACCAAAGCTCAAGCGAAATGCTTTTTTGTAATATGTTTAAAAGTTTGGCTGTAAGTGCTTGAAAAACAGCGATATAGTATAAAAAAAGCAAATCTTTAAACGCCCAAACTTCGATAGTATAGGTAATGTAGTATTTTTACGCCTCATTGTTACCCAATACCTCTGAGCATAATGAAAATAGGAATTGACGCTATGGGAGGCGACTTTGCTCCCGAAGCCATCGTTGAAGGGGTTGTATTGGCCTCATCTCAACTGCCCTCTCAGGCTTCTATTGTATTGATAGGGCAACAAGACATTATAAGCCAATTGCTCCTAAAGAATGGCTATGAGGGCAATCAGATTGAGATAGTTCATGCCCCTGAAGTAATTGAAATGGGTGAACACCCTACCAAAGCCCTCGCCCAAAAACCCAATTCGAGTATTGCAGTTGGATTTAAATTGCTTAAAGAGAAGCAGATAGATATTTTTTGTAGTGCAGGCAACACAGGCGCGATGCACGTTGGAGCATTGTTCAGTATCAAAGCTATAGAGGGGATCATTCGTCCTGCTATTGTTGGATTTGTACCCCAAAAAAACGGTAGCTTTGCTACTATGCTCGACATCGGTGCCAATGCCGACTGTAAGCCAGAAGTTTTAGAACAATTTGGAGTAATAGGATCTATTTTTGCCCAACATACCTTTGGAATCGAGCGGCCGCGAGTAGCTTTGATGAACATCGGAGAAGAAGAACAAAAAGGCTCCCTCATAGCTCAAGCCACCCATCAACTGCTCAAAGAAAATCCACGTATTCATTTTGTAGGAAACATAGAAGGCAGCGATTTTTTCGACGGCAAAGCCGATGTCATCGTAACCGATGGCTTCACAGGCAATGCCCTCTTCAAGTTGGCAGAGTCGTTTTACAGAATCGCTACCGAACGAGGCATCAAAGATGAATATATTGACAAAATGAACTATGAAGCTGTCGGTGGTAGCCCCATCTTAGGAGTCAATGGCAATGTGATGATAGCACATGGTATCTCATCGGCTACTGCCATCAAAAATATGATAGGTTGGGCTTGCCGCCAAGTACAAAACCAAGCTTATGTTCAAATAGCTAAGGCACTCAACTAAATGTCAATTAGATAGACCATTTCTTGATGTTTGTTAAAGTGAGAATGAACCGAAAACCATTGATAAAATAAAAATGAGCCAAATTCGCGCTGCTATTACAGGAATCGAGGGATACGTACCCGAGTATGTTCTGACCAATGCTGAGTTAGAAAAAATGGTAGAAACCAACGACGAATGGATTGTTTCCAGAACAGGTATCAAGGAGCGTAGGATATTGAAAGGCGAAGGTCTGGGGACTTCTCACATGGGGGCAGAAGCAGTGCGTGGACTACTCAAAAAAACCAATACAGCCCCCGAAGAAATTGATTTGGTCATCTGTGCCACCACTACTCCCGATTTTGTGTTTCCCGGTACAGCCAATCTGATTTGTGATATGGTAGGCATCAAAGCCGTCGGAAGTTTTGATATACAAGCGGCTTGTTCAGGGTTTGTATATGCACTTACCGTAGGTTCTCAATTTATCGAAACGGGCAAATACAAAAAAGTAATCGTAGTGGGTGCCGACAAGATGTCGGCTATCATAGACTATACCGACCGCACTACTTGCGTGCTATTTGGTGATGGGGCTGGGGCGGTATTACTCGAACCCAACACCGAAGGCTATGGTGTGTTGGACAGTATCATCAAATCAGACGGAGCTGGATTGCCGCATTTGCATCAAAAAGCGGGAGGTAGCCGCTACCCACCCACTCACGAAACCATAGACAAACGCTGGCATTTCGCTTATCAAGACGGTCCATCAGTATTTAAGTTCGCCGTAACCAATATGGCCGATGTAGCCGCCGAAATCATGGAACGCAACCACCTCACTGGCAATGATGTAGCGTGGCTTGTACCTCATCAAGCCAACAAGCGCATCATCTCCGCTACCGCCAACCGCATGAATGTAGGCATGGAAAAAGTAATGCTCAATATCCACAAATACGGCAACACTACTGCTGCGACCATTCCTTTATGTCTTTGGGATTATGAATCGCAACTTCGCAAAGGTGACAACCTCATACTGGCTGCTTTTGGGGGAGGGTTTACTTGGGGTGCAGTATATGTAAAGTGGAGTATTGGACAGTAGAAAGTCAATGGCTACCTATAAAAGCATTTATTCAAATTTAAAAATTCTCAAATTTCTATACTAACAAAGATAATTTATGGCAACTACCGCAGATATTCGTAATGGTCTGGTCATCAATTTTAATAACGACTTATTTCAAATCATTGAATTTCAACATGTAAAACCCGGCAAAGGCAACGCTTTTGTAAGAACCAAAATCAAGAGCCTTACCAATGGCAAAGTCTTAGACAATACCTTTCCTTCGGGGGCTTCAATTTTTCCGGTACGTGTCGAACGCCGCGAGTTTCAGTATTTATACAAAGATGAAGCAGGATTCAATTTTATGGATACCGAAAATTTTGAACAAATATCTCTCCCCGAACAACTCATTGATTTTGCCGATTTGATGAAGGAGGGGCAACTTGTGGAGATTTTGCTCAATACCGAAAATGAAGCCCCACTCACGTGCGAACTCCCCGATGTGGTCGAACTCGAAGTAACTTATGCAGAGCCGGGTATCAAAGGTGATACCGCCAACAACCCCCGCAAAGCAGTAGAAGTAGAAACAGGGGCGCGTATCATGGTGCCTATGTTTATAGAAATAGGCGACAAACTACGCATCAAAACAGCTACCTACGAGTATGTAGAAAGAGTGAAGTAAATTATATCATCAATAAAAATCCATAATTATACCCCTCCCCTTAAACTATGGAAATCAAAGACATTCAAAAATTACTCGACTTCATCTCCCATTCGGGTCTTGACGAAGTAAATATCGAAACAAGCGATTTCAAGCTCAACGTGAAGCGCAATGCTGCAGGTGTTGTCGTAGCCGCCCCACCAATCGCCCCTGTTGCAGTAGCACCACCCCCAATAGTAGCTGCTGCACCAGCCGCACCTTCTACTCCTGCACCGGTAGCTGCACCAGTAGCTGCACCTAAAGCCGAAGATACCAAACTCCTGACTATCAAGTCGCCTATGATCGGGACTTTCTATCGTTCAGGAAGTCCAGACAAACCCCCATTTGTAGAAGTAGGTGACGAAATTAGCGTAGGAAAAGTAGTCTGTATCGTAGAAGCAATGAAACTTTTCAACGAAATCGAATCCGAAATCTCTGGCCGCATCGTCAAAGTACTCGTCGAAAACGCTACTCCTGTCGAATACGACCAACCGCTCTTTTTGGTAGAACCATTGTAGGTGTTATTTGTTGATAGTTATCAGTTGTTAAAAACTGTAACCATTAACCCGTAACTTTTCCCCAAAACTTATGTTCAAGAAAATTCTTATTGCCAACCGTGGCGAAATAGCACTGAGGGTCATTCGTACCTGCCGCGAAATGGGTATTCAAACTGTAGCGGTCTATTCGACTGCCGACCGCGAAAGCCTCCATGTACGCTTCGCCGACGAGGCTGTGTGCATAGGCCCGCCTGTAAGCCGCCAATCTTATCTCAACATACCAAATATCATTTCGGCTGCCGAAATCACCAATGCCGATGCCATTCACCCGGGCTATGGGTTTTTGTCTGAAAATGCCGAATTTTCGCGAATATGTGCTGAATATGGTATCAAGTTTATCGGTGCAACTGCCGAGCAAATCAATTTTATGGGCGACAAAGCCACCGCCAAAGCTACTATGAAAGCCGCCGGTGTACCTGTCATTCCGGGGTCAGATGGCTTGCTCGAATCGGTCGAAGAAGGAAAAAAATTGGCACGAGAAATTGGCTATCCAGTCATTTTGAAAGCAACAGCAGGTGGCGGCGGCCGTGGAATGCGTATCGTCAAAAATGAAAGTGAATTTCAAAAAGCATGGGACGATGCCAAGATGGAGTCTGGTGCGGCTTTCGGAAATGACGGCCTCTATCTCGAAAAATTTGTTGAAGAACCTCGCCATATAGAAATCCAAGTAGTAGGCGACCAATACGGCAAGGTATGCCATCTCTCCGAGCGCGACTGCTCTATCCAGCGGCGGCATCAAAAGCTCGTCGAAGAAACCCCTTCTCCCATTATGACTGACGACCTGCGTGAGAGAATGGGGCAAGCTGCTATCAAAGGAGCCGCAGCCATAGGGTATGAAGGAGCGGGTACGATAGAGTTTTTGGTGGACAAATACAGTAATTTCTATTTTATGGAAATGAATACTCGTATTCAGGTCGAGCATCCTATCACCGAAGAAGTTACAGATTTTGACCTCATCAAAGAACAAATCAAAGTAGCTGCTGGCGAACCTATCTCTGGCAGAAACTACTACCCTAAACTCTACGCTATGGAGTGCCGTATCAATGCCGAAGACCCTGCCAACGGCTTCCGACCCTGCCCCGGCAAAATCACTCAACTACACTTTCCGGGTGGGCGTGGCGTGCGTATAGATAGCCATGTGTACGCTGGTTATACGATACCGCCCAATTACGACTCGATGATTGCCAAAGTGATTGTGAGTGGGCAGTCGCGAGCAGAGGTCATTACACGCATGAAGCGCGCGCTCCAAGAATTTGTGATTGAAGGTATCAAAACTACGATTCCTTTTCATATTAGGCTCATGGACGATGCGGGTTTTCAGTCGGGACATTTTACAACGAAATACCTCGAATCTTTCGATTTTAGCGGGCTTTAAAGATTTTTCTAGTAAACATTATATGAGCAGGCTATTAAGGTCTGCTTTTTTTGTATGGCTATTGAGCAATAAATATTTTGTCGCAGTAGCAACCAATCCAATTTTTGACTCCCCCTCAATAGGAGGAGTGTTTCTAATATATCTCTCGTAGCATCAAAGAAAAACGCTACCATTCAAATCATTCTACTAGCCCCATTCTCGATAAAATAAAGGCGTAGTTGAAAGCTTCGTCTTTCAGATAATCATAGCGACCTGTAGCACCACCGTGTCCAGACTCCATGTTGGTTTTGAGCAACACGATATTTTGGTCTGTTTTCAAGGTTCGGATTTTGGCCACCCATTTGGCGGGTTCATGGAAGCCCACTTGAGAGTCGTTGAGGCCGCCCGTAGCCAATATATTAGGGTAAGCTGTTTTCTTCAAATTGTCATAAGGAGAATACGACATGATGTAGTCATAGTCGGCCTTGATGTTGGGGTTGCCCCACTGTTCGTATTCTTGGGTAGTGAGTGGTAGGCTGCTATCGAGCATGGTGTTGATGACATCTACAAAAGGCACTTCAGCTACCACTACTTTAAACAATTCGGGCCGAAGATTCGTAACGACTCCCATCAATAACCCTCCTGCACTGCCACCATTGATGGCCAATTTTTCTGATGAAGTATATTTTTCTTTGATTAAATGCTCTGCACAGGCTATAAAGTCGGTGAAGGTGTTCATTTTCTTTTGAAGTTTACCGTCTTCATACCACTGCTCGCCCAAGTCGGAGCCTCCGCGTATTTGGGCAATGGCATACACAAAACCCCGATTGACCAAACTGAATACGTTGGCATTGAAACCTGCATCTGACGAATACCCATAAGACCCATACGAATACAACAAACAAGGGTTGGAACTGTCTAATTTCATTCCTTTTTTATGGACTATCGCCATAGGTACTTCTACACCATCTTTGGCTTTAGCCCAAAGGCGTTTTACCTCATAATCGTCCGGATTGAAGCCACTGGGCACCTCCCTTTCTTTGAGTTTGGTGCTGGTGTTGGCGGCCATGTCATAGTCGTAGGTGGTAGTAGGGCGATTTAGAGAGGTGTAGGCATACCTAAATTTGGTAGCCTTAAAATCAGGCGTACCACTGGGATAGGCCGTGTACACAGGCTCCGGGAAATTGATGGTCTTGGTATGGCCAGTCGCCAACTCTCGCACGTTCATTTCGAGTAAGCCATTTTTTCGTTTGGTAATGACCATGTATTTCTCAAAAACATCTACCCCTTCAATTTTGGCTTTGGGGTCGTGAGGTACGATTTCTTTCCAAGTTTTGCGGTCTTCATAGCCAGCTTTAGGCAATTGATAAATTTTTTGATTTTTGTTTTGAGGGTCTTTCCATGATACAAAAAAACCATCGGGGTGATGCGAAAGGTGGTACTCTATATCTTTTTGACGTGGCAAAAAAACTTTGAAAGTACCATTGGGCTGGTCGGCGGGCAAAAGGCGGGTTTCGCTACTCGTAAAACTCGACGAACTGATAGCGATGATACTCTTGGTCTTACTACGTCCTACGTAACAATTGAAAAGTTCGTCTTTTTCTTCATAAACCAAAACATCGGGACTTTTGCTACCAAGCGTGTGTTTATAAATTTTATGCGAACGCAAAGCGGCATTGGGTACAGCATAAAATACAGTCTTATTGTCGGCAGCCCATGCCATACTGCCGCCCATACGCTTGATGACATCGGGCAGGTCTTGGCCTGTACGTAAATCCCGAAAACGGAGTTCGTATTCGGCATAAGAGCCAGTCGTGTTGCTAACATAAGCAGCGACATTGTTGTCATCGCTGATTTCGTAGCCACCAAAAATAAAGGCGGCTTTTCCTTCCGCCATTTTATTTTCGTCGAAAACGATTTCTTCTGGTGCTTCTAAGCTACCCTTTTTGCGGCAATGAATACTGTACTGCTTGTCTTTTTCGGTACGAGAATAATAGAAGTAGCCGTTGTCGAACGAAGGTACCGATTGGTCTTCCTCTTTGATACGCCCCTTCATTTCTTCAAAAAGCCTTTGCTGTAGGTCTTTGGTAGCTGCCATGACGGTATCTGCATAAGCATTTTCTGCCTTCAAATAGGCAATCGTTTCGGGGTTGGTTTTATCTTTGAGCCAAAAAAAAAGGTCGGTTCGCTCATAGCCATGCTCTTTAAAAACTTGAGGCTTTTGGGCCGCTACAGGGGGGGGAGGATAATCGGATTGAGTCATTACGGGAGTTTGTTCAGAGGGATTTTTACAGTTCAAAAAGAACAATGAAACCATAAAAAAAGCCAAAATAAGGTGAATTTTCATAGGATTAAGGGGTTTTTAGGAAATAGACAAAATAGCTATCCAGCCACTTACGATAAAACGAACTCGTCTGTCATAGATCTGAAAAAGACCACTTGGAAGTAAATTACACTACCACCTTATCATTTTTTAGGGACAAGGACTGATACGAACGATACAATTTGTAAGTTTCTATAACTTCCAAATCGGCTTCTGCCCAGTCGAGTAGGTGGATTTCTTTGAGGTCAATCCACTTGTATCGTAAATGCTCCGTCAAGATGATCGGACTACTGACAATGCGGCAAATATATGGAATCAGACAAATGGTCCGCTGGCGAGTAATATCTTCTTTGAATGCCGGGGCAAGACGTGTACCAATCTCAATTTCGATGCTTAATTCCTCCATAATTTCACGTTGGAGGGCTTCTTCCTCGGTTTCGCCTTCATCTACTTTTCCTCCCGGAAATTCCCACTTCAGGGGTAACGACATTTTGTGGCTTCGTTGGGCAGCCAAAATCTTGCCATTTTTTTCAAAAATAGCACAGGGAACCCTCACGAGTGTTGGAGTGGATGTAGATGAAGCAAGCATATTAGGTACTTTTTCCTACAAAAGTACAATGAAAAATGATTTTTAAATCAATTTTTTATCGTGTGGTATTTCTATTTGCGAATATTTGGTAGTTTGCAAAGTCAAACTACTCCTAAAAATCATGTTTAGCGACAAAGACCTTCTCCAAATTGACCAACAGGGTATCTCTCTTGAGGTCATACACCAGCAAATTGCCCACTTCCAGTCGGGCTTTCCTTATTTGAAAGTGTTGAAAGCGGCCACCATAGGCGATGGCCTCTTGCGTATTGCCGACAACGAACTCGAAGAGTTGATTGCCGATTTTGATGCAAAGGCTTCTGAAGTACGTTTACTCAAGTTTGTGCCAGCTTCTGGTGCGGCTACGCGTATGTTCAAATCGCTTTTTGCATTCAAAGATGAAGGCAAGGCCGATAAGTCTATCGCCGAATTTAGCGAGCGACTCCAAGACTTTGCTTTTTTTGATGACCTCAAGAGTACCATGCAAGCCGCAGGCGTGAGCATCGAAGAGTGTATCGAAAAGGACGATTTTAGGCTTATAGCTGATTTTCTATTGAGCGATAAAGGCTTAGATTATGGTAATCTGCCTAAGGGATTATTGAAATTTCACCGCTACGAAGGAGGTACTCGTACCCCAGTCGAGGAACACTTTGTGGAGGGGGCATTGTATGCCAACGCCGGCGGAAAAGTAGCCCTACATTTTACCGTTTCGCCGGAGCACCGTAGCCGATTTGAGGCGTTGGTAGCTACCATCAAACCGTACTTTGAAGATTATTTTGGAGTAGTATATGAAATAAGTTTTTCAGAACAAAAGCCCTCTACCGATACTATTTCCGTTAATATAGACAATACGCCTTTCCGCAATCCTGACGGAAGCCTACTGTTTCGACCCGCAGGGCATGGGGCATTGCTATCCAATCTCAACGACCAAGACGGCGATGTAGTTTTTATCAAAAACATTGACAACGTCGTGCCCGATAGTTTGAAAGAAACGACTGTACGTTACAAAAAAGCATTGGGGGCGTTGTTGCTCAAATACCGCCAGCAGATATTTGATTTTCAGGAGGCTTTAGCCAAAGGGGATAAAAGCGACGCTTTGGTGGCATCACTTTCAGATTTTTATGCTCAAATACTCTGTACCCTCCCACCAGAGAGTTTTGACCAGTGGAGCAAAGACGAGAAGTTAGCCTACTTCTCTATTAAACTCGACCGTCCTGTGCGGGTATGTGGTATGGTCAAAAACGTAGGAGAGCCGGGTGGGGGGCCATTTTGGGCAGCCAATTCGGACGGTACTACATCGCTACAAATCGTCGAGTCGGCACAAATAGACATGTCCAATAGCCAGCAAAAATCCCTTTTCGATACCGCCACACATTTCAATCCTGTGGACTTAGTATGCTCGCTTCGCGGATACAACGGCAAAAAATTTGATTTGATGAAATACCGCGACAATAACACGGGCTTTATCACTCAAAAATCAAAAGATGGCAAAGACCTCAAAGCACAAGAACTACCGGGGCTTTGGAATGGCTCCATGTCTGATTGGAATACTGTTTTTGTAGAAGTACCGCTCATTACGTTCAATCCTGTCAAGACCGTAAACGATTTGCTACGTAAAGAGCATCAAGCATAAATCAAGCAATTCTACTGCTTCAGAAGTGGGCGGCCTATCCAACGGTCGCCTATTTTTATGCGTAGCCAATACCGCCCCGAAGGCCACTGTTTCGTGTCCACTGTTTCGAGGTATTCAGTAGGAGGCAGTAAGGAATTTTGTAACACAACCTTGCCATTGACATCAACCAACTGCCAAGCCGATGCTTGGGAGTCAAGAATTTTGATGTGTAATCGTTCGGTAAAAGGATTGGGGAAAGCCAGTAGGGTGGGAGAGGGGTTGTTTTCGATGTTGGTAATGATGACATTGGCAAAGACACTACCCGATACACTTCCTTCGCCACAAATATTCGTTACCGACTTGAGTGTGTAGGTGGTAGGAATCAGAGGGTTGGCAGTCAAAATCATGGGGCTGCTGCTGGTAGTTCCGGTAGTATTGTCCGACAAGGTATAAGTCCATGGAGCATCGCCCGCAAATTGAATCACTAAAAGGATTTCGTCGCCTGGCCGAAGGGGAAAGTTGCCGCCACCACTAAGGGTAGCCACAGGCCTACGCCCTACCGAAAATTGAGTACTGGCAATCGCCACGATGTTGGGATTGTCGGCTATGATGACTCTCCAGCGATAGCGTCCTCCTGAAGCAATAGAAGCAGGGATATTGGCCGTCAAAGGGCTGCTGGTGCCAGTACCTATCAAAATAGGATTGACGAAATTGCCCAAACTGTCCGAAAGTTGTGCTTGAAAAATAGTACCAGTCGGCAGTACCCCGCCCACCGAGAAGCGTATCTCAATCGGTCGTCCCGAACAAACTACTGAAGCGGGGTTTTCGGTCAGTACTCTTGGCATCACCGTAACCGTAGCACTGCCCGTACTACTGCCTTCTCCACACAAGTTTCTGACAGAAGTTAGGGCATAAACAGTCGTTTGGTTGGGGCGTACATTGACAGGGAAGGGGCTTCGGTCGGCTGTGCCTGTCGTACCGTCTGAAAGGGTGAAGCTCCAAGGCGAATCACCGGTAAATTGGAGGCTAAGCGTAGCTGTTTCTCCAAAGTTGATGGTGCTGCTGCCACTAAGGGTAGCGGTAGGTCGGCCTCTGATCGTAAATGCCGCTGAAGGTACAACGGTAGCATTGGCATTGGCAACTACCCGCAGCCTGTACCCAGTGCCAGCAGGTACGGAAGCAATACTTACATTGATAGGACTACTATTGCCACTATTGAGATTGCGCGGATTGGAGAAACTTCCTTGTGCATCAGAAAGTTGTACCGTAAAAGTAGGTGGCCCCGCAAAAAAACCCGTTACCACAAAAGGTACACTTACATTGGCACCAACACACACACTACCCAAGGCCACTTCGGCAGTACTGATGCGAGGGATCACCGTAACGGTAGCGATTGATGAGGAAGTTTGCCCCGTGCCACAGTTGTTGCGTATGGAAGTAACCGAATAGTTAGTCGTCGTCATCGGGCTGACCGTCAGTAGGGTAGGAGTTGAACTAACTGTTGCTGTTTGTTGATTGGAAAGGGTGTAAGTCCACGGCGCATCGCCCGTAAAATCAAGTTGAAGTGTTGCACTTTCACCGGCAGTGATGGTGGTAGTGCCGCTGATGGAGGCAGTCGGCAGTGGTCTTATTTCAAAGGGAGAACTTTCTATAATTGAAGATGGGGCATTGGCAATGACCCGAACTCGATAGCCATTGGCGGCCACTATGTTGGGAGGAAATCTGACAGCGATAGGACTCTGATTACCTTGTCCTATTGAAATAGGAGCAGCAAAACTTCCTCGTATGTCAGAAAGTTGAGCCGTAAAAACAATCCCGGTCGTATCAAAAGCCCCCAGCAACGTAAAAGGCACAGTGGTCGTAGCACCTGCACAAACGGAGGAAGTGGCAAAGGTAGTTGTGATGCGCGGTTGTACCCTCACTCGCGCACCGCCCGATACTGTACCTGCGCCACAGATGTTGCTTACCGATTGTAAAGTATAAGTAGTGGTAGTGGTAGGTTGGACAATGCCGCGCAGTGGGTTAGAAGAAGTCGTACCGGCATTGGCATTGGTAAAAGTGTAAGTCCAGGGGCCATTGCCACTGAAAAAAATCGAAAGCGTGGCTGTACCGCCTACTTGTATGGTAGTATCGCCAATTAGATGAGCGGTAGGGCGTTTGAGCAACGTAAATACCCCCGAAGGAATGTATGTGATGCCCACAGTATCAGCGATGACTCTCAAACGATAATCACCTCCCAAGACAGTAGTAGGCAGTGTTACCACTATGGGACTACTCCGCCCTGTGGCTAAGTTCAATGGATTGGTAAATGTGCCTTGAGGGTTGGAGAGTTGAACAGTAAAAAGCCTTTGGGAAAGATTAGGGACGTTGGTAGCTGTAAAATTGACTGACACGTTTGTACCCTCGCAGACAGAGGTGCTGGGTAAAGATTGGGTAGTAATGGTAGGCGTGGTTTGGGCGAATGTTCCCAAAGAATAGAAAATCAAAAACACAAAATACAAGTACACACGCATAAAAAACTCCATCAATCGTTATACGATACAATTCTTACATAGCAAGTATCATGCCTTTGGATTTACAAAGATAGGCGAGTGTAAAGTAGAAATTTGTATTTTCGCCTCAATTCTCTTCCTATATGTCAATTCGGATTCATCATCTCACCAAAATTTACGGTCAGCAAAAAGCCCTCAACAACATCAGTTTTGAAGCAAACCCCGGCGAAATCGTAGGTTTTTTAGGCCCCAACGGTGCCGGCAAATCTACTACCATGAAAATCATCACGGGGTATATATCGGCTACTGAAGGCTGGGCCGAAGTTTGTGGCATCAAAGTAACCCCTCAATCGCTCGATACACGTCGTCAAATCGGCTACCTCCCCGAACACAACCCCCTTTACCTTGATATGTATGTCAAGGAATTTTTAGGTTTTGTCGGAAAACTGCATAGTATCAAAAGTACTCAACTCCGCGCAAGAATTGCCGAAATCGTCGAAATGTGTGGGCTTCAGTTGGAGCAACACAAAAAAATAGGCCAACTCTCCAAAGGCTACCGCCAGCGGGTAGGTCTGGCACAGGCGTTGTTGCACAATCCACCCGTACTGATACTCGACGAAGCTACCACAGGCTTAGACCCCAATCAAATCGTCGAAATCAGGCATTTGATTAAGCAAGTAGGACAACAAAAAACAGTATTATTTTCGACGCATATCATGCAGGAAGTCGAAGCAATATGCGACCGAGTCATCATCATCAATCGTGGAGAACTGGTCGCCAACTCTACCCTTGACGAACTTAGGCAGGTAGGCCAACCACTCGAAGAAGTTTTTCGTTCCCTTACCCAGACTACGCATCTTTCCAGCTAATGGCACAGCCTACGGCTTTGGTTTGAGGTACTATGACAGGTTTGCCAGCCGAAAGATTGGATAGGGCATCTTCAACATAACGTTTGCTTACGCCGGACGCATCTTGATAGTTGTCGTCTATGGCACCGATGTATTGAACCGTAAACTTACCCCCGTCGTTGCGTAGCACAAACACATGAGGCGTGCGAGTAGCACCAAAAGCCTTCGCTACGGCTTGGGTTTCGTCGTGTAGGTAGGGGAAAGTGTAGCCTTTTTCGGCAGCGCGCTTTTTCATGTTATCATACGAATCTTCCTCATAGTCGGAGGCATCGTTGGAATTGATAGCTATCACCGGAAACCCCTGCGAAGCATATTTTTTATCCAACTCGATGATACGACCCTCGTATGCTTTGGCAAAAGGGCAGTGATTGCAAGTAAAGACCACAATCACCCCTTTTTTGTCTTTATAATTAGATAAACTCACTGTACTGCCGTCAATATTTTTGAGCTTAAAATCGGCTACTACACCCCCGATAGGATAGCCCACGCCAGAGGCTTGAGCCACTTTTTGCTGAAAAAACATCGTAGCGGCAGTACCCAGCCCCAACACGACAATAAGTGCAATCCAAAATCTGTTTTTCATCGCAAACGGAGTTTATGGTTTAGACGTAAAATCAATGTAAAGTTACAGAAAATCAGCGAGTTCTTTTTCCAAACGCTGATAGGTCATTTTCTGTTCAAAAAACACCTTTTTTTGTTTTTTATTGTTCAAAATCAACGTAGCCGGGATAGCCCCCGACCACTCATGGCTTATTTTGTTAATCCAAGCATTGGCATCGGGTTCGTTGAGTAGCCAAACATTACTTTGAAGCCTACGCTGCTCCACAAAGGGTACTACCCTCGTCGAAAACTCTTTCACAAAATCCATGCTAATCAATACTACTTTTACTTTTTGGGTTGAAAAATCTTGATGAATTTGTTCAAAATCGGGTAGCTCTACCACACAAGGTTTGCACCATGTAGCCCAAAAATTGAGGATAAAAGTGGTGTCTGATTCTTGGTTTAAAATATTTTCGACTTGCGGCCATCTTACGATTTGTAGTTTTTGTGCTTGGGTTATGGAAAAACACAAAAGGCTTAAAATCAGGATATTAAGAAATTGCTTCTTAGTCATGGCTCTGTTTTTTGGTAACGAATTTACGACAATAAATGATAAATCGTAACTTTCCAGCCGAATAAAGGCCGTAACTCCAAAGTCAATTCCTTTCATCAATGCCTACTATCAAAAAACTCCTTGTAGCCAATCGTGGCGAAATCGCTTTGCGAGTCATGCGTACCTGCCGCGAAATGGGTATCAAGACCGTAGCTGTATTCAGCGAAGCCGACCGCCACGCGCTGCACGTTCGATACGCCGACGAAGCCGTGTGCATAGGCCCGCCTGCCTCATCGGAATCGTATCTAAGAGGCGATAAAATCATCGAAGTTTGTCAAAAACTCGACGTTGATGCCATTCACCCGGGCTATGGATTTTTGTCAGAAAATGCCAAATTTTCGCAGATGGTCAAGGAGGCGGGGTTGATTTTTGTAGGGCCTTCGGCACAAAGTATCGAAATCATGGGCGACAAACTCTCGGCCAAACGAGCCGCTGCTCGTTACAATATTCCGATGGTTCCCGGTACACCCGATGCCGTAACTGACCGAGGAGAGGCAAAAGCTATTGCCAATCAAATAGGCTACCCTGTACTCATCAAAGCCAGTGCGGGGGGCGGAGGCAAAGGCATGAGAATCGTCGAAAACGAAGCCGAGTTTGACGAACAAATGGAGCGTGCTGTCAGCGAGGCTATTTCGGCTTTTGGCGATGGGGCTGTATTTGTCGAAAAATACGTAGCCTCGCCACGCCACATCGAAATCCAGCTTTTGGCCGACCAGCACGGCAACGTCATTTATTTGTTCGAGCGCGAATGTTCGGTGCAGCGTCGCCACCAAAAAGTAGTCGAAGAAGCCCCGTCGTCCTGCCTTACGCCCCAAATTCGCGAGGCCATGGGTCGCTGTGCCGTGGACGTGGCGCGCTCCTGTGGGTATTATGGCGCGGGTACAGTAGAGTTTATTGTAGATGACCAACTCAATTTTTATTTTTTGGAAATGAATACCCGCCTGCAAGTGGAGCACCCCGTAACCGAAATGATTACGGGCGTGGACTTGGTGCGGCAGATGATTTACATTGCCGAAGGTCGCCCGTTGGAAATCAAACAAGAAGACCTCAAAATCAATGGTCATGCTATGGAAATACGGGTTTATGCCGAAGACCCCAAAAACAACTTTTTGCCTGATGTAGGCACGCTACAAACCTACGTGCGCCCACAAGGCAACGGCGTGCGCGTGGACGACGGCTTCGAGCAGGGCATGGCTATACCGATTTACTACGACCCGATGATCGCCAAACTCATCACCCATGCCGCCACGCGCCAAGAGGCCATTGACAAAATGGTACGCGCCATAGACGAATACCAAATTACGGGTGTTCAGACTACGCTCGATTTCTGCCGATTTGTGATGCAGCACGAAGCCTTCACCTCGGGGCAGTTTGACACGCATTTTGTGAAGCATTATTTCACACCCGACGTACTCGAACAAACACCTCGCCAAGACGAGGCACAAATCGCGGCAGCATTGGTGGGGCATTTGCTTTCAAAAACACAACAACGCTCACAGCATGCTCCCGCCGAAGCCTCGCCGAAAAGAAGCCTTTGGAAAACCAATCGAACTTTGCGGTAAAATCAGAAGTGATAAAGTAGTAAGCCTACGACAGTCATCAGAAAGTACGGAACGCTCCCAGCCGCTCCTGCATAGTCTTTGGCGATACGCTGCCCCAAAAACAACGAAGTCATCGAAACGGCTCCGAGCAGCATTCCGACTGCCCCGAAAGTAGAGCCTGAATCATGGTCTAAAAGTAGCAATACCGTTCCCAACAGCGACACACCACCTGCGGCTACTTCCAAAACGGTAATCGTCGGCATCAACACTCCCACCCACGAAGCAAAGGGCGATGCTTTGAAATAGTCGCGTAGATAAGAGAGATTCCCCTGATAATCAAAGACTTTGTTGAGTCCTGATTGAGTAAACAAAATGCCATTGAAGGCGGCAAATAAAATTTGGGCAAGGGTCAGAATCGAAAAGCCAAGTAAAGTCATAGCGATAAAGGGTTGATTGGTTAGATAAATGTCTTTCCTTTTATTATCAATTTTCCTTTTTTTACTCTACAAAATCCAACTCTTTTCCGAAGGTTTCGGGGGTGCGAGCCAGCGACCACAACGCCAGTCCATAGCATATCAGTCCCAGTACAGCACCAGCACTCAAAACACCCATTGAAGGCTTGAAGGCTTGGAAAGCCAGCGTCATCGGGATAGCCGTCCCACGTACCAAACTCGGTACCGACGTAGTGGCCGTAGCGCGGAGATTGGTGCCGTAGAGTTCGGCTACCATCATCAAATACAAACCAATATAGCCAGTACAAAGTCCTGCTAAAAAACAAATCAAGTAAAGCGCATTGGCAGAACTTACGCCTCCATAAAGATAAACAGCAGCAAAAAAGGCACTACATATCATCAAATACCCGATAGCTCGGCGGCGCGATTGTAGCCACTGACTCAGCGGCCCGCTGATGAAGTCGCCGGCGGTAAGTCCCAAATAAATGAACATCACACATTTGCCGGGCGAAATAGGCTCGGCGATACCAAGTGCTTTACCAAACTCGTTGGCAAAGGTGGCCAGAATACCCACGATAAACCAAGTCGGAATCCCAATGGCCACACAACGGGCATATTTGACCAAACGAGGCCATGTTTGAAAGAAATAAAAATAATTGCCCCGACTGACGTGGCTTTGTTTCATTTTGATAAACAGCCCAGACTCAAAAACACTGATACGTAGTACCAGCAGCAGCAGTCCCATGCCGCCACCCACAAAATAGGCAGTACGCCAGTCGAACCATTCTTGGGTAAGGTAAGCCGCCCCTGCTCCCAAATAACCTACGCCAGCCACTAAGGTAGGGCCAAGACTACGAATTTTGGGTGGGACTATCTCCGATACCAATGTCATGGCTGCCCCAATTTCCCCCGAAAGCCCTACTCCTGCCACAAATCGCAACAAAGCGTAGGTTTGGGGGTCTTTGACAAACCCACAGGCGATATTGGCCAAAGAGTAGGTAATGATAGACCCAAAAAGTACCGAAAGACGGCCTTTTTTATCTCCTAAAACTCCCCACAAAATCCCACCAAGTACCAATCCGGCTTGTTGCCAGTTGAAGATATAGCTTCCGACTTTGGATACCTCCTCCTCCGACAATCCTAATGACTGCAAACTGGGCAAACGTACAATACTGAAAATGAGCATATCATACACATCAACAAAAAAGCCCAAAGCCGATACGATGACCGGCAATGAAAACAAGGCTCGATAGGGAGAGGATTGCATACGTAATTTCTTGAATGGTGAAAGGTCGGTAAGTGGCTATTATTCTTCTAAGAAATCAAGATCTCTGCCGTGGGTTTCGGAAATGGTCAGAATGGAGTAAAATCCTAAAGCAAAACAAATCACTCCTACGATAGCTCCTGCATGAATGACCTCGACCAATGGCTTGAAAAAATTGAAGGTACTTGTCATAAAAATCACCGTACCGCGTACCATGTTGGGAACGGTAGTGGCAGCCGTTGCACGCAGATTGGTACCAAACTGCTCGGCCCCAATCGTAACAAACATGGCCCAGTACCCAATCCCAAAGCCCATTGCCAAAGCCAGCGCATACAAAACACTGGCAGACTTGACACCCGCAAACAAATATACCAAACTCCCCACTGCCGCAAAGCCCATCAGCAGTACCACGGCTTTTTTGCGAGATTCAAAATATTGACTGATGACCCCACTCGACAAGTCGCCAAAAGCCAGCCCTACGTAGCACCACATGATAGTAAGGCCGGGTTTGATGGCTTCTTCGATGCCCAAGGCTTGCCCAAACTCATTGCTGAAAGTAGCCAAAATGCCAATCACAAACCAAGTAGGAATCCCGATTCCGATACATCTCATATAGCGTACAAAGCGATCCCGATTAGTGAAGAAGGAGAAAAA
>JBKBKL010000029.1:32373-32627 GCA_046294665.1 Runella sp. | reverse complement strand
ACCAGTTCGGATACTGCCGCTCGATGTCGCTGGGCATCATTCCTGCAAATATGGCATTGCGCGCAAAACCCGTCGTAGTGGGAAGAATCGAGTAATAAGACGATTCTTCTTCGACCGTAAAAAACTCGCTCAACAGCGGCTCAACGATTTTCCACTGGTCGTAGCGGAAATTGTCAATCAGTATAAAAAACAGTGGCTCGGTTTGTTTCAACAATGGAAACACTTTTCGTTTCATCAACTGATGCGAGAGTACA
>JBKBKL010000029.1:0-32363 GCA_046294665.1 Runella sp. | reverse complement strand
ATGACGATTAAAAACAAAGGGTTTTCATTAATCAGTGGGAAAACCTTTTTTCTGAGTAATTGATGAGAGAGGATGGGTTTGTCAGTATCCGCATCGTTGAGCCAGTCTTCGTAGTGGTCGAGTACAAATTTGCAGAAGTTGGCGTTGGCTTCGTCTTTTTGGGTGGCAAAAACCTCCTCCATGCTTTTGTCTTGGGTATTTTCGAGTTCGAGTTCCCAATAAATGAGTTTTTTGTATAATTCCACCCACTCCGCATGGCCGATGCGGTCTTGGTATTGCATGGCCAACTGCCTAAACTCCTGCATATAGCTATGGTTGGTTTTTTCGCTGACGAGCCGTTTATTGTCTAAAATCTTTTTGAGTGATAATAGTATCTGGTTGGGATTCAGGGGTTTGATGAGATAATCGGCGATTTTGGAGCCTATGGCTTCTTCCATGATATGTTCTTCTTCGCTTTTGGTAATCATCACCACAGGTAAGCTGGGGCGGCTTTGTTTGATTTGGGATAGGGTTTCGAGGCCAGTAAGTCCGGGCATATTTTCGTCCAAAAACACCACGTCGTAGCGTTCTTGTTCGACTTTTTCGAGCGCATCAATCCCGCTATTGACAGGGGTAATGTGGTGGCCTTTGCCTGTCAGAAATAAAATATGTGGTTTGAGTAAGTCAATTTCGTCGTCGGCCCAAAGAATATTTGCCATATTGTTAGTAAAATTTAAAAGTTGTATATTGGTTTGGGGGTAAACGTTTTAGAAATGCCCGAAAGTATAAATCCTTTGGGCTGAATTTTCAAAGTCAGATTGTATATTCTACTTTTGTAGGGGTCAAAATGTTTCATTTTTTATGCAAAATCATTCGGTAGTATCGCGTCAGGTAGCCGCCCATTTGCTTCAGATTGAAGCCATACGTCTTCGGCCTGAGCAGCCTTTTCAGTGGAGTTCGGGCTGGCTATCACCCATTTACTGCGAC
Organism: Runella sp.; assembly: GCA_046294665.1. Lineage (GTDB taxonomy): Bacteria > Bacteroidota > Bacteroidia > Cytophagales > Spirosomataceae > Runella. Next base: position 31,397 of record JBKBKL010000029.1, on the reverse strand, counting down.
AATCGCCTGTCGCTTTCGTACCCTCAAGTACGTACTTACATCAAAAATGCACTGGCCGAAAGTATTCGACAAAATTTTCCAGAGGTGGAGTGTATAGCGGGAGTAGCTACGGCAGGGATTGCCCAGGGGGCGTTGGTGGCCGATGTGTTGGGCCTGCCCTATTCTTATGTACGCCCCGAACCCAAAAAACACGGCATGGGCAATCAAATCGAAGGGCGTATCGTGGCGGGGCAAAAAGTGGTGGTCATCGAAGATCTTATTTCGACAGGTGGTAGCTCGCTCAAGGTCGTGGACGTACTGCGCCAAGCTGGGGTAGAGGTGCTTGGTATGGCTGCAATTTTTACATATAGCTTTGAGATTGCCCAAGAAAACTTTCGTCAGAAAAACCTTCCTTTGGTATGTTTGAGCGATTATGAATATTTGATTGTCGAAGCTCTTAAACTCGATTATATTACCGAATCTCAACTCGAAACGCTTGCTCAGTGGCGACAAGACCCAGCCAACTGGAATAAATGATGATGTACAGACAACCTGCTATTTTTCAGGCTTTTGAGGGTGTCCTTGCTGCCGAGAGTATGCGTCATGGCGGAGTCAGCCCGGCGCCGTATCACTCGCTCAATCTGGGCATCAATACCCACGACACCCCCGACCATGTAGCCACCAATCGGGCATTGTTCTTGACCTCTTTGGGAATCACCGAAAATCAGTTAGCTACTTCTTTTCAAGTGCATGGGGAGGAGATTGCAATCGTGAGCAGTGGGGGACGAAGTGAGGGATTTGACGCACTTATTACAGACTCTCCAAATGTTTTTGTGGGCGTTACGGTGGCCGATTGTACGCCTATCTTGATATTTGATTCGGCTCGGCGAGTGGCTGCGGCAGTTCATGCTGGCTGGAAAGGAACTGCTGCCCGATTGGTATCGAAAACGCTTCAAACGATGCAGCAGACTTTTGGTTCAAAGCCAGCCGATTGCTATGCCTACATCGGGACGTGTATAGACGAGTGTGCCTTTGAAGTAGGGGAGGAAGTAGCTGCCCGGTTTTCGGATAGCTTCAAGCGATTTGATGTCAACATCGGTAAGTATTTCATTGACCTCAAACGTGCCAATGCCGCCCAAATTTTGGATTTTGGATTACCTGCCACCCAGATCGAAATCTCCCCTTTTTCTACTGTTTTACATAATGACGACTATTTTTCGCACCGTGCCAATCAAGGCCAAACAGGGCGTATGATGGCCTTGATTGGATTTAGATAATGTTGGCGGTTTGCTCTTTGATTTTTTCGAGTTCATCTTTCATCTGCACCACCAGTCGCTGTATGCCGGCATCGTTGGCCTTGGAGCCTATGGTATTGATTTCGCGGCCTATTTCTTGGGCTATGAAATTGAGTTTTTTACCATTGCTTTCGTGAGTTTCGAGCGTTTCGACAAAATAGTCAAGATGATTTTGGAGGCGTACCTTTTCTTCAGAAATATCAAATTTTTCGGCATAATAAATCAGTTCCTGCTCGAAGCGATTGGCATCAAAGGATTCGTTTTCGAGCAATTCTTGCACAGTACGCCGAAGGCGTTCGCGTACTGCTGGGATTCGTTGTAGGTCGAGGGTTATTACTTCTTGGAGGAGTTGTTCGATTTTTTGAATGGATTCTCTAAAAGCTATTTCGATGGATTTCCCTTCTTGAATCCGAAACTCATTGCACTTTTGGAGGGCTTCTTTGACCGTTTCTTGGACTTGAACAATATCACTGGCTTGCTGATGCTCGGTGGGCGTATCCGTCAAATAAACGTTGGGCATTTGCAGTGCCATGCGAAGAATGTCGGTAGGAACAGCCTCAAAGCCCAGTTCTTCAGAAGTTTGGAGCAAATCGCGATAATATGCCTTCACCAAAGGCCGATTGACGACAGTGCCAACGCTGCCCTCACCGATGGGGATGGTGGTGAGTGAAAGTTCGATTTTGCCCCGTTCGAGGGTTTGAGTAATGAGGTTACGAATTTCGATTTCACGGTCGGAGTATTGGCGTGGTATGCGACAATAGATGTCTAAAAACTTGGCATTGAGCGATTTGACCTCGACTGTTACCGATAGGGTTTCAGATTCTGTGTTGGCTTTGCCGAAGCCGGTCATGGATTTTATCATGTTTATTTTTCTTCTTGGCTTGTTATTTTTTCGACGATTGGATTTTTCTTCAACGCATTTTTAGCTAACTCTACATTTTCTTTCCGATGTTTGACAATATCGCAAGCCAAATAAATCGCCTGACGCATCGAGGTTTCGTCGGCTTGGTTTTTGCCGGCAATATCATAAGCCGTGCCATGGTCGGGCGAGGTGCGTACAATGGATAGACCTGCTGTAAAATTGACTCCTTCATTGAAAGCAATCGTCTTGAAAGGAATCAGTCCTTGGTCGTGGTACATGGCCAGTACGGCATCGTATTTGCGGTAGGTTTGGGCGGCAAAAAAACCATCTGCCGCAAAAGGCCCATAAACAAGCTGCCCTTTGTTGCGAGCATCTTTGATGATAGGTTCGATGATTTCTTTGTCTTCAGTGCCCAGCAGGCCATTTTCGCCGGCATGTGGATTGAGGCCAAGCATCGCGATTCGGGGCTTTCTGATGCCAAAATCCTCGCGTAGCGATTGGCTCATGGCTTGAAGTTTGGCGTTGATGTTTTCTTTGGTGATGCTTTGAGCCACTTTGTGCAAAGGAATATGCCCCGTAACTACTCCCACCCTAAGACGCTCACTGACCATAAACATCAATGGGTTTTGGCTACCGAAAGTGTCTGCCAAAAACTCTGTATGACCCGGAAAATTGAAATTGTCGTTTTGGATATTGTCTTTGTTGATGGGGGCTGTGATGAGGGCGTGTAGTTTGCCTGCTTTCATATCTTCGACGGCGCGGCTCAAGCAGGCAAAAGCAGCTTTGCCCGCTTCGGGGGTTACTTTGCCGGGTTGAATTTCTTCATGATTATCTTGCCAGCAAGTAATGATACTGGTCAATTTATGGTTGATTTGCTCTACTTTTTGTGCGCCAAACAGATTCCATTCTTTCATTTCGAGCAAATGGCGGTAGCGATTGAGTACGCGCATCGAACCATACACTACGGGGGTACAAATGCGATTGAGTTGGTTGTTGTACAATGTTTTTAAAATGACTTCGGGACCTACACCGTTATAATCACCCAGTGTTATACCAATGACAGGCTTTTCAAATGGGACTTCACTCATATTTTAGAGGTATGTTTGAGATAAGAAACGAATTTTAATTAAACTAATGACTCAAGACTAAAAATAGCTCACGGATTTAATGGATTAGACACGGATTCAATCTCTCAAAGACTCAAGACTCAAGACTAAAAAAGTCCTGCAATTTACGAATAAAGCCTACTATTTTTGTGCCTTACAACAAATAACCCAACACCATGAATGTCTTGATTGTGGACGAGATTCACCCGTCCCTTTTTGAAATGCTTGATTCTTTAGATTTGAAATATAGCTATTTGCCTCACTTGAAGCGTGCAGATATTCTCAATCATATTGCTGACTATGAGGGACTTATCATTCGTAGTAAAACCCGAGTAGATACCGAAATACTGGCAGTAGCCTCACGATTGCGCTTTGTGGCTCGTGCGGGGGCAGGGCTGGATTTGATAGATTTGGAGGCGGTACAAAAAAGAAATATTCGTCTTTTTGCGGCTAATGAAGGCAACTGCGATGCGGTAGCAGAACATACGGTAGGGCTGTTGCTGGGGCTAATGGCGCATATCGCCAAAGCTGACCGTGAAATACGGCAGGGGATTTGGCAACGTGAACCTAATCGTGGCATCGAACTTATGGGCAAGACTGTGGGGGTGATTGGCTATGGTTTCAATGGACGCGCTACGGCTCAACGTTTGAGTGGTTTTGGGTGTCGTATCTTGGCCTTCGACAAATATCTGACAAACTACGGAGATGAATTTGCTACCGAAGCCTCCCTATCCCAAATCATGAAGGAGGCGCAGGTGGTGAGTTTACATATTCCACTCACGCATGAAACACGTCATTTGGTCAATGATGCCTTCATCAATCAAATGGCTCATCCTTTCTTTTTGCTCAATATTTCGAGAGGCGAAGTGGTAGATTTGGAGGCGGTAGTAAGAGGCATGAAAGAGGGTAAGATAATGGGCGCAGGGCTTGATGTACTTGAAAATGAAAAATTAGACCAACTCACTCCTTCACAAAAGGCAATCGTTGATTATCTCCGCAACTCTGATAAAGTTATTCTCACACCTCATGTAGCAGGCTGGACGCAGGAAAGCTATGTCAAAATCAATGAGGTTTTGGTTAGGCAAATCGCAGAAACTTTTAAACTACCACAAAAAGCATGAGTTTTTGAAAAGTGAAACTTTTAACTTACCACCGGCCATTTGAAAGTAGATTTGAGAGTGATACGCTTGCCAGTAGCTTCAGACAGGCGCGCTGCTTCGATGATTTCGAGTACATGGAGGGCGTGTTCGGCAGCGATGCGTGGCTCGTTGTTTGATACCAGCGACTCGGCCACCACAGAAGCCCCTTGCTCCCATACATACGCTCCGGGGTCAGTGGCGTAGCGTTTGCCTTTCTCGTCGTCGAGGGTGGCCATATCCACCCCAAAAGGCTTCCAATCATACCCGATGAGGTGCATCGCTCCGCGTGTGCCTACTATCGAAATGGTAGGTTTTTCTTGTCCGCTACCTTCATGGCCGTAAGGGTCGAAATAATTGAAACCACACTGCACGTGCGACAACGCCCCGCTGGCGTGTTGCATCACTACCATCGCATTGTCTTCGGCTTCTACTTTGATGCTCCCTTTGTCGTCCACTTGGCGGGTAGGAGTGAGGATATTGGTCATGGCTATGACCGATTTTACGGGGCCGAGAAGGCCGCTCAAAGTACCCAAGTTGTAAACCCCCAAATCGGGCAAACTACCGCCTCCTTTCTCATAGAAAAAAGCCGACCAGGTAGGGCCCAAATGTCCATAGTGTGCGTGTGCAGCGGCTACCTTGCCGATTTTCCCTTCGTTGATTGCTTTGGCCATGAATGCAAACTGGGGGCTATTGACCACCGCCGGTGCGCCCCAAAGACGCACCCCTTTTTGTTTGGCCAAAGTCAGCAGTGCCAATCCTTCTTGATAGGTGTTGGCCATGGGCTTTTCGCTCCATACGTGTTTGCCCGCTAAAATAGCCTGCCGATTGAGCCTGCCGTGTTCTTGCATATTGGTCAGATTGACCATCAAATCGAAAGAAACTCCTGCCAAAAGTTGGTCAATGTGAGGGTAATGGTGCGTTACTTTGTACTTCTCGGCGGCGGCTTTGGCACGCTCGGGTTTGATGTCGCATAGGCTGACGAGTTCTACAAAAGGCGAGCGGCTCAAGTGTGGTAAGTACATACCCGATACACTTCCACAGCCTATGACAGCCACCTTTATCTTTTTTTCTTGGGCTTCAGCGGCCAGCGGTGTCAAAAGGGTAGAAACACCTACCAAAGCCACTTGTTGTAAAAATTCTTGGCGATTCATGGAGGTAAGGGTTAAGAATATTTTTAAATCTCTAAATCCTATTTTGACTCCTCAAGTAGGTTCTTTTGTTTCAAAATACGCTCAAAAAGACGAATATCGTGTTCGGAATTGAAAACCGTAAAGGGGAAATGTAAAAACTGCCCTCGCGACATGACCAGTATGTAAGCATCTTTGGATTTGTACGCGCTTTGGATTTGCTCCCATTGCATGATACCACCTTCTTTGGGGGAGGTTTTGACCAAAATCTGACGACTGTCTATTTCGTACATATATTTATCGAACAACTGCTTGTATTGTGCCAACTGCGTAACGCCCGTAAACTGCACCCACCAAAATCCTACATAAAGCAGTGCCCCTACGATGACTACAATATAAATCCAGATATTGGGATATACACCAGTAAGGCTCAAGATAGCGTTGAGTAATAGTAAGCCCAAAGGGAGTAGCGTCCATATTTTTTGTTTTTCCCATAGCTGACGCATGGCAATACGCACATATTCTTTCTTGTCTAAGGCAAATTTCTTGGTCTTAACTGCCAACGGCGACGAAGGCATTTGATACATGGGTTGGTGTTTGTTGATAGGTACTTTGGCCATTTTGAATGATAGAATGATTGAATGATTGAATGATTGAGTGATTGTGTTGTATTGATACAAAAGTAGAAAATAAAGCAATGTCTGCTTCAAAACCACTTGAAATCATGGCGGGTGTTGTGATAGGTTCGCATTTCCATCACCAAGGCTCCCACCCACAAATCTACCTCTACCTTGATAGGAACTTTGTTGTTGTCGTCGGATACCCAGATACGTATCGAGTTTTCGCCCTTGAAAAGCTGGTTTTCAGGCATGATAGGGGTGAGTTTGAAAGTTTTGATGCGACCAAATTTTGTTTTTACGGTTTCGCGGCCTCGGTATTTTACTTTCATTTTATAAACCGAAGTTTCAAAAAATGTAGGAACATCAACGGTTTCACCTATGGCCATTTGGTCAAAATCTAAAGTGCGCAGATAAAAATACCCACTTATCGCATCTTGTACGTTGGCAGGAATGTTATAAATCTTGGTTCCATTTTCGTCGGTAAGTGTGGCTTGTCGAGTCAGGTGGTTGAAGATGGTTGTTTCGGTTTTACGGTAGTTGTTTTCTTGAATTTTTCGATAAAATTTTTGTGAAACTACCGCCGATGTATCAATCCACGACTGCCACTCGTCGCGAACTTTGGCAAACCAACTGAACGCGCCCAGCGTAGTACCTATGACAGTGATTTTGTAGCAAGGCCGCCCATTGACTGAATGTGTTTGGGGGGCGATATTTACTACTGCATCGGCGGCATTGAAAAAACCGTAATGCACTCGGTATTCGATATGTTCGCCAGTGCCAAAACTATTTTGATACACGCTTCGATAGGTATCTGACACCATAAATCCTGAAAAAACAATCGTGGTTAGAAGTAAACAGGTAAGTCGAAGCATGATAAGCAAAAAACGGACGGATTTTTAGATAGATACATTACCCGATTGGCCATATTTGTTTTTCAAATATCGAATATAGTTTTTTAAATCGCCTTTAAATTTTTGTTCAAACTCTTGTTGAAACTGATTTTGCTGCGCACGGTAAGTCAGGTAGCCAATAAAAAACGCATTGTTGGGGAGTTTGGTGCTACGCCATGGAGATTTTTTACCTACTTGACCTCCCAAAAGGGTATCAGAAGCAGCCATGATTTGCTCAATCATCAGCTTTTTGAGGTGTTCTTTTTCTCGGGTGGGTGTTAGAACCGAAAAAGATTGGTACAAACTATCCAACTGCCGTGCGCCCCGTAGTATATGCTGGCCAAAAGCCTCATGGTAGCGTTGGCGAAAAAGATATGTTTCCAATTCGGGCGAGTCGTTTCCGTATTTAGCTTTCAAAAATTGGATCGCTCCGAAGTCGCCCACAAAACTGGCTAAATTTTCGTTGAGTTCGAGATTATCTTTGATGAATAAAGTGCCATGAGTCATTTCGTGAATGATGAGATTGGCCAAACTGCCCTCCGAACGAAGCAGCATTGACGAAAGGACGGGGTCTTTGAAAAAACCGAGCGTACTCCATGCCGCTACCTCACTGATTTGAGTGTCGTATCCTTCTTTGATGAGTTGCTTTTCTTCTTTTTGAAGTTGTAGGGTATCGAAAAAACCTTTGTAGGCAAAAGTGCCTATAAATGGGAAAGACCATTCTTTGGCCATCAATCGGTATTTTTCGGAGGCAGTAATGACCCACAAAATGGGCTTCCCTTGCTGGTCATAAAAAGTCGTGTAGCTATCGGAGTCTTTGAGTCCTAAAGAATCTATCGCAAACTGCTTAATTTCGGCAATGAGTCGTAGGCGTGTTTTTAGTGAATCGGGGAAAGTGGGATCTATCAATACCTCCGAAACAGGGCGCGTATTCCACAAAATCCTAAGTTGTCCTTTGGCTTGCTGGTATCCATAGCTGACAAGTTCGTGATGATAGATACCCACCAACACCAGTACCCCGACTATCGCCCCAAAAATTTTTTTGATAATGCTCATTAGCTTTACAACTCAATAGCTCCCCCCTTTAACCTATCTCCCCTTTAACCTATCTCCCCTTTAACCTATCTCCCCTTTACCCTTTCCCCCTTATACCCCTTTACCTCCACTCCCAAGCCGTCAGAATTTGGCGGAGTGGTTTGTATTCAATGAGAAAACCGTCGTGTCCGTAAAGAGAGTCAATTTCTTGATAATCAGCATTGGGGATATATTTTGCCATGAACTTTTGCTCACGAGGCTGAAACAAAATATCAGAGCTAATGCCGATGACCAGCGTGCGCGCACGCACTTGTTCGAGGGCATTGATGACACTGGGGCGATTGCGTCCTACATTGTGAAGGTCCATCATGCGTGAGAGCGTCCAGTACGAAAACGCATTGAAACGTTGGGCGAGTTTATCCCCTTGGTATTGCTGGTAAGTAGCCGCACGAAAGTTCTCGGTTTGCTCGTTGCTATCGCGTGCTTGGGTGAAATCATAAGTATCATAATTACGGTACGATAGCAGTGCTATCGAACGAGCCACTTTCATACCTTCGATACCGGCATCGGGGCGATGTTCGGCCCAAGTAGGGTCGGCTTTGATCGCCATACGCTGCGATTCGTTGAAAGCAATCCCCCAAGGCGAATGGATTGCATTTGAAGCTATCAGTACAAGATTTTGAATCAATCTGGGTCTGAGGATTGCCCATTCTAAGGCTTGTTGCCCTCCTAAGGAGCCACCTATGAGGGTATGAATTTGATTGATGCCCAGTTCTTCGCGCAGCAAATCGAAGGCGTGTATAGTGTCTCTGATGGTAAGTTCGGGGAAATCATGGTAATAGGGTTTACCCGTTTGGGGGTTGAGGGTTAAGGCGTTGGTCGAACCATAGTGCGAACCCAGCACATTGACACACACGATAAACCAATCTTTGGGGTCGTAGTATTGCCCTGCGCCTATGAGTCCATTCCACCATTCGGTAGGGTCGGCATTGCCTGTCAGGGCGTGGCATACCCACAACACGTTACTTTGGTCGGCGTTGGGTTGGCCGTGGGTGGTATATGCTAACTCAAACTGGGGGAGTTCACCCCCCAATTCGAGTGCAAAACGATAAGGATATTTGAATTTGTGTACTTCCAAACTTAGCGGCATGTTATGAGTGATGAATAATCACTTACGATTTAATGATTCTGGGCTACACTGTTTTTGGTGCAAGTGATAAGGGCTTTATGCAAGAGCAGTCTGTATCGCTTGCTCAATATCGGCCTTGAGGTCGTCGAGATGCTCGATACCTACCGACACACGCAGTAATCCTGCTTCTACACCTGCCGTAGCCTGTTCTTGAGGCGAAAGCTGCGAATGGGTAGTGCTGGCAGGGTGAATGATAAGCGTTTTGGCATCGCCTACATTGGCCAAATGACTGATGATTTGCAGCGAATTGACCAATTTGTCGGCGGCTTCTTTGCCGGCTTTGAGTTTGAACGAAAACACGCCACCAAAGCCTCGTGTGAGGTATTTTTTGGCTAATGCGTGGTATTTGCTGCTTTCAAGGCCGGGATAATTGACATAAGCTACGGCAGGGTGGTTTTCGAGCCATTGGGCCAAAGCAAGGGCATTCTGGCAAGTACGCTCTACTCGCAAAGAAAGGGTTTCGAGTCCTTGCAAAAGCAAGAACGAGTTGAAGGGGCTTTGGCAGGGTCCCCAATCGCGTAGCCCTTCTACACGCGCTCTGATGATGAATTGGATATTGCCGAAGGGGCCATTTTTGCCAAAGACTTCATTGAGTACCAAGCCATGGTAGCTGGGCGAAGGGTCGGTAAATTGGGGGTATTTGCCATTGCCCCAATCGAAAGTACCGGCATCTACAATGACTCCCCCCATAGAAGTACCATGCCCACCAATCCATTTGGTGGCTGACTCTACCACTACATGCGCTCCCCAGTCAATAGGCCGGCAAATGGCTCCTCCTGCGCCGAAGGTATTATCAACAATTAGCGGTAAATCGTACTTCTGAGCTAAAGCAGCAAAAGCCTCAAAGTCAGGGACGTTGAAGCCGGGGTTGCCGATGGTTTCTACATACAAGGCTTTGGTACGTGCGTCTATCAATTTTTCAAAACTTCCTACCTCATCGCCATCAGCAAAGCGCGCCTCTACACCAATGTTTTTGAAAGAGTTTTTGAACTGATTGTAAGAGCCTCCATACAGAAAAGAGGTCGTTACGAAGTTGTCGCCTACGGTGGTGATGTTGTTGATAGTCAAAAACTGTGCGGCATGACCCGACGATACGGCTAAGGCTGCTACCCCACCTTCGAGTGCTGCGATACGCTTCTCGAAGACATCGTTGGTAGGGTTCATGATGCGTGTGTAGATGTTGCCAAATTCCTGCAATGCAAAGAGCTTAGCACCGTGATCAGAGCTGTTAAACTGATAAGCAGTCGTCTGGTAGATAGGTACTGCACGGGAGTTGGTGGCTGGGTCTATCTGCTGGCCAGCATGGAGTTGGAGGGTTTCAAAATGAAGGGAAGACATATTTTTGTAGTTATGAGTTATGAGTTTTGGGTCTTGAGGATATTAAGATTTGAATCTGTGTCTAATCCGTACAATCCGTGTGCTATTTTTAGTTTTTAGTCTTGGAGGGATTGATAATAAAACCGTGTGCTATTTTTAGTCGAGAGTAAATAATCTAAAAACAGAGGCTAATCGCTGTCTGCTCTCAGTTTGGGAGAACCTCTCGAAGAATAAAATCTTAACATGATGAGTTCGATTTATATGTCCCGATTGTTCGGGTAGGAATTAGCACCTTATTTCAATTTGGATAACGAAACAGGTTGCCAGAAGTTCGTAGAGCCTATTCTCTCCCTTCTTCTTTATAAATCAATCGCGGGAAGCAACTGACTTGAAGTTGCAATATTACATCGCATTGTGTGGATTGCAAAATGCAATCGAAAAAAACTATCAGTAGATATTTCCCAAAATTCTTTTTGGCGTATTAGATTTGTAGTTGAAAATCTTACCTTTCTGAATCATGGTTTATCGTTTCGACAAAGAAAACGCAGCACGGCGACCCGGTATCACTACCATCGGTGAGGCCATCAATCAAATGCTTGACAAGTATCGTCTGCGGAATCAATTTGACGAAACGTCGGTGCGGGCTTATTGGGAGCGGTTGGTCGGGCAAGACATCGCTACTCGTACTGCCGAAGTGTATGTCAAAGAGAAGGTATTATTTTTGCGATTGACCTCCGCTCCTTTGGCCAACGAGCTTGTGCTGGCCAAGCAAAAACTCATTCAGGCACTCAATCGAGAGTTTGGCTACGAAATCATCACCGACTTGGTGTTTATTTAACTTTTAGTCTATATTTACTTCTTGCCCCATAAACACGTCTAATACGTAGCGAATCGAACTGAATGAGTTGGTCAATGCTTGCATGATGTCTGCTTCGTTCATCCATTCTAATCGTTCGATGTCTTCTTCTTGCTGTGGTTTTAGACCATTATCGTCGGTGCAGCGTAGCCAGTACCATTTGGTACGTTTGAGAATCTGCTGATTGTTTTGGGAATAAGTATGCCAAGTGGTTACTATTTTTTCGATAAGTTCGGCTTTGACACCTGTTTCTTCTTCTACCTCACGCAAGGCTGCTTTTTTGGATTTTTCGCCTTCATCGAGTTTTCCCTTTGGTAAATCCCATACTCCCCTTCGGTACATCATCAAAATTTTGCCGTCTTTGGTTACGACCCCGCCGGCAGCTTTTACTACGGTGAAAATCTTTTTGATACGTTTTTCTACGGCTTCTTTGTCTTTTGGGACTATACTGATAGACTCAAGCTCAGGCAGTTCGAAGTTATTTAAGAAATGAAACAACTTCTCGACGGTAATCACCGTGGCATTGAGAACCAATATGTGGCCTTTGAGATGTGCTACTTTGAGCATCTCCAGATGGGCATCTATGAATTTGTCGAATTGGGAGGCTGGAGGAAGTTTTTGAGCAGCCTTTTCGTTGAGAATTTTGACGGGACGGTCTTTAATAAAAATAATCATGTAGGTAGTACAAATTGAACTCTACAAAATTAGTAAATGAGATTGTTTTGGAAGGCAAATAGTTTTGATAATTTTGCATTTGTAACCATCTCAACCCCCTAAGTGGAACTTCTGATTATTGTTGTTCTCATTTTACTGAACGGAGTTTTTTCCATGTCGGAAATCGCTCTTTTGTCTTCCCGAAAATCTAAACTTGAAACTGCTGCTCGTTCGGGCGATTCCCAAGCCAAAAACGCTTTAGCCTTATCCAATAATCCTAACCGATTCCTTTCGACGGTGCAAGTGGGTATTACACTCGTTACGCTTTTGAGCGGTTACTACACCGGCGAGGGCTTCAAACAAGGGGTAGAAGCCTATTTGATGCAGTTTGATAGCCTCAAACCTTACGCACACACATTGTCATTGGTGGGAGTGTTACTATTGATTACGTTTCTTTCGATCGTGGTGGGGGAGTTGGTTCCCAAGCGTATTGGTATGTCGAAGCCAGAAAGTATAGCCAAACTTATGGCTACTCCCATGAACTGGCTATCTAATCTGACGGCCCCTTTTATATGGTTATTAGAAAAATCTAGTGATTTGTTTATCAAAATCTTAGGCATACAGCCTCGCGATCAATCATTGACTGAAGAAGAAATCAAATCAATCATTCAAGAAGGGACAACAGGAGGGGTGATAGACGAAATAGAGCAGGAAATCGTCGAAAATGTTTTTCATCTGGGCGATCGTAAAATCACCTCACTGATGACCAATAGGCAAGATGTCGTATGGCTCGATACGGCCGATACTATCGAAGAAAATAAAAGACGTATCTTAGAGTTCAAGCACTCGGTTTATCCGCTCTGCCACGATACGATAGATAATGTGATAGGGCTAATTTATGTCAAAGATTTATTAGAAAACTCACTCGACGAAGAATTGGCTCATCTCGAAAAATACAAACGTGAAGCCCTTTATATTGCCGAAAATAATGAGGCTTATCATGTACTTCAGAAATTTAAAGAAAAGCGAGTTCATTTCGGGATTATTGTAGATGAGTATGGTTCGCTGCAAGGTATAGCCACGCTCAATGATATATTAGATGCTTTGGTAGGCGATTTGTCAGAAACCAATGAGTTCAATTATGACATTGTAGAGCGTGAAGACGGCAGCTTTTTGATAGATGCCCAACTCCCGTGGGAGGATTTTTTGAGCCATTTCGATATTGAGCCGCAACCGCAGCACAAAAAAGAACTAACGGGCTTCAATACGCTCGGCGGCTTTGCTCTTCATATTTTGAAAGATATTCCCTCTACCGGCGATCACTTTACTTGGCAAGATTACCGCTTCGAAATCGTAGATATGGACAAAAGCCGCATAGACAAAATGCTGGTACAATACATAGGAGTCAAAAGTGAAAATGAGGAGCGGGAGAATTGAAGCCTATGAGTTTAAAAAGTTTGCAAACTTTTGCAAAAATTTTAAATTATCTCTAACCCATTTTTTCTGAAGCTATTGAGGGAAGTATCGGAGGGTTTGAGGCTTGTGATTAGAATGTCGAGATCGTGCAGATCGCATACTTTGTAGGTTTCGATATGATGTAGCTTTTCGACGATAGCACATACGACTACTTTTTTTGAAATCTGTGCCATTTTTTGTTTCATGACAGCCTCTTCATAAGTACGCAATGTAACACCCGCTTCGGGGTGCAAGCCATTGAAGCCCATCAGATACAAATCGGGACGGACATAGTCCAACTGCCGCATGGCTTCAGCCCCAATCGTAATTTGATAGCGTTTGTGATAGCTGCCACCGAGTATTATTGTTTCGATTTTTGGGTGTTCATTTAGCATACCTGCCAAAGGTAAACTATTGGTAATCACCGTCAATTCGAGATTTTTGGGGAGTTGTTCGGCAATGTGGAAATTGGTCGTACCCCCGTCCATGAGTATCGTTTGGTGGTTTTTGAGTAGTGTCTGTACCTTTCGGGTCAGATGTAATACTTCTTTGGTTTCGAGTCCTACTTGTGTGTTTTTGAAAGATAAATAAGACGTACTGACTGCTCCTCCGTGTACTTTTTTGAGGTAGCCTTTGTCTTCCAGTTCGATGACATCTCGTCGGATACTGTCATAAGATACTCCCAGTAGCTGACTTAACTCCAAGAGATTGATTTTTTGGTCACGGTTGAGTTTTTCAACAATGACACGCTGCCGTTCTTCTTTGATCATAAGTAGAGATAGATGAGTAGGAAATTGTTTGCAAAAAAATGCAAAAAAAAATTGGAACAAAATAAAAAATTTGCATAAATTTGCATCAAGGTTTGAATCACTACTTAACCTATGATGAACTATCCCCTCGCGCTACCTTAGGGGTTTGAGTAGCTGCGAGGGGTTTTTCTTTGCTAAATTTTGATGCGTTGGCCACCAGCCGCCACCGAACGAAACACGGCCTCTATCACCCGAATATCACGCAAACCTTCTTCGCCGGGAGCAATCAATGCTGTTTTACTCATAATAGCCGCGGCATCATTGTCCATTTGTAGGGCTTGTTGGCTTTCGATTTTGAAATCAATCGGCCCTTGTGGGCTGCTGCCTTTGTTGCCGTTGTAGCTGGAAAAGGGTTCCATTTTAAACCATCCTTTTTCACAGTTTACTTGGAGGTAGTTCATATTGATACCAAAACTGGCATGACAGGTAGCCAATGCCCCACTCGGAAACTCCAACTGAAACAACCCCGTTTCTTCGACTTCCTTATAGATTTCGGGGCGGGTGGTATGAAATTGGGCGGTTACGGCGATGGGTTCTTCACCTGCGGCCAATCTTGCACCCTGAAGCGGGTACACGCCCATATCGCCCATGACACCTCCGCCCAAGGCTTTGTTTTGTTTCCAGTGGGTAGTGCGGTTGTCCACGTAGCCCGCTCCACAGCTAATCATGCGTATTTTACCAAACGTTTTTTCTTTGGCAAATTTCTGAAAGGCTTGGGTGTTGGGGTCATGCTGGCAGCGGTAGCCGATGGCCAATTTCACTTTGTTGTCGGCACAGGCTTTGATCATGGCTTAGCAGTCGGCTACGGTAGGTGCCATGGGTTTTTCGCAAAAGACGTGTTTGCCGGCACCCGCCGCCCGTACCGTAAACTCGCGGTGCATACTGGGCGGTAGCACCACATACACGATGTCTATGTCGGGGTTGTTGGCGATTTGGTCAAAGTTTTGGTAGTTGTAAATGTTCTTGTCTTTGAGTTTGTATTTCTGTTTCCAAGTTTCTGCCTTAGCTGGTGTACCTGTAACGATCCCTACCAACTCACAGTTTTTGGTCAGTTGTAGGGCGGGGGCGAGCAAATCAGTGCTGTAATACCCCAGCCCTACCAATGCCACGCCGAGTTTGGTTTTGCGCGGGCGTGTGGCAGAGAGCAGTACATTGGGCGAAAGTGCCGTAGCGGCAGTGCCTAATGTGGAGAGTTTGAGAAAATCGCGTCGAGAAGTCATTGGAAACAATGTTGAATGATTGAATGATTGAATTTTCTTTTTCAACAAAATCACTTGTCTTTCATTCAAATTCAAATTCCTCAAAAATCTACTTCCAATCCTAAGACTTTTTGGAGTTCGAGCAAAGCGGGATTTCGTTCGGCCAAGGCGTTGAATTTTTCTTGAGAAGTGTATGGGGGGCGGGTTACGTCATCGGTAGCAAGGCGGTGGATTACTTGGATTTGCCGATTTTGGAGGGTTTGGCGCAAATATCCCAGCAGTTCGGGTTTGAGTTCGTCGAGTAATGAAGCCAGCATCAGATTGTCCAATGTTACTTCGATAGTAGTGCCTGTGATATTGATTTCGCGTTTGAGCATGACTAACTCATTCATGCCTGCACCTTCTTTTTCGCGTTTTTGGGTGAAAGTGTGCCAAGCCTTCCGAATGGCTTCGGGCGTAACGGGCCGGTCAGTAGCAGGAGCCTCAGAAGGGGTAGGTATCGAGACTGTGATAGGCTGGGGTTGGTTCGATGGAGTTATGGCTTGTAGCTGCACCGTAGAACGTAACTTACTTACACCGGTTTGTCCATTGGAACTGCTTCGATAAGTAGTGGGCGGCTCGGCAACTTTAGTAGGCACCGTAGTAGGAGTTTCGACTACTTTAGCTTTTTTTTTTTCGTCAGTATCGTTAGGTAGTGAGTTCAAATCCAGTATTTTGGGCAAGTGGGCGAGTTTCATCAGATATAACTCCACATGAAGCCGCTGCTGCTTGGAGGCTTTGTATTGCTGGTCGCATTGGCCGCCAATACTCAATGCCGACAACAAAAATGAAGTAGTAGCCCGTAGAGATTGCTCAATATACTTGTTTTTGGCGGTTTCGGATACTTCGAGTAATTGAATTGTGGCGGGGTCTTTGGCTACCAATAGATTTCTGAAATGTTCCAGCAGTCCTACCAAAAATAGATGTCCATCGAAACCCTTCTTGAGGATTTCGTCAAAAATCAGTAATGTTTGTGCTAAGTCTTCGGTCAATAGCGCGTCGGTAAGGCGAAAATAGTAGTCGTAGTCGAGAACGTGGAGGTTGTTGAGTACATCTCGATAGCGAAGGGTGCCGTCGGTGGAAAATGTAACGTTCAAATCGAACATCGAGAGCGCGTCGCGAAGGCCACCGTCGGCTTTTTGGGCGATGAGTTCGAGGGCTTCCCGCTCGGTTTTGATACCTTCTTTTTGGGCAATGCCCTCCAAGTGGTCGGCCATGTCTTTGGCTTGTATCCGATTGAAATCAAAAATCTGACAACGCGACAGAATCGTAGGCAGGATTTTGTGCTTTTCGGTGGTGGCCAAAATAAAAATGGCGTAGCTGGGAGGTTCTTCCAATGTTTTGAGAAAAGCATTGAAAGCCGCCGACGATAGCATGTGTACCTCGTCAATGATATAAATCTTGTACTTGCCGTTTTGGGGAGGGTAGCGTACTTGGTCTATGAGGTTGCGTATATCGTCCACCGAGTTGTTGGAGGCGGCATCGAGTTCGTGTACATTGAAGGAGGCATTGTTTTGAAAGGCCACACACGAATCGCACGTACCGCAGGGTTCTACGTCGTCGGTGAGGTTTTGGCAGTTGATGGTTTTGGCCAAAATCCGGGCAGAAGTAGTTTTGCCGACACCGCGAGGTCCACAAAACAAAAAGGCTTGGGCCAAGTGGTTGGTGCGGATAGCGTTTTTGAGGGTGGTAGTGATATGTGATTGCCCCACTACGCTATCGAACGTAACAGGGCGGTACTTACGAGCCGATACGATAAACTGGTCTGCCATGCTCGCAAGTTAGCAAGACTGGCATGGATTATCAAATCGAAAATTTGGATAGCTTTATGACGATTTTTGAAGCAGTTGTTTTTCAGGTGATTATATTGAAACAAATTTGGTTTGAGAAAACCCCTATCCCTAAATCCCTTTCCCCAAAGCAGAAAGGGACTTTAACTTGCCCGAATTTCTGCAATTCATTTTTTATTGGGTATAAAAGTGGGTTGTTAAATTAAAAATATTCATACTATGTATAAAAATGTTACACATGGTCGTTATGGTGTCAAACTAAATCTTTTCCAAATCATGAAAACTTACCTTGTCCTTACCCTTTTGCTGATGAGTGCTTGCCAAGCCAAACAAGAATTTGATACTACGAAAGTGGATATGATGCGACTACCGCCCCCTGAAGCCATGCCCAAAACCGCCGAGCCGATGTTTGAGCCTGAGATCATGCCAGATATACCCATGCCACCTCAAAAACCTCAACAACCGAAAGAAGAAGCCACGCTTCCACCACCAACCGAGCGTCAAATCATCAGAAATGCTTCTGTGCGGTTTCAAGTCAAAAATGTGGGAGAGGCAAGCAAGAAAGTAGAAAGATTGGTCAAGTCGCTGGGAGGGATTATTACTCATGCCGAAGAATTAAGGCAGTACAGTGAACTCCGCCACGATTTGAGCATCAAGATTCCTGCTGTGCGGTTGGATACCTTTTTGGTGATGATGCTCAAAGAGTCCATTTATACCGAAAGCAAAAGTATCACTGCCGAAGACGTAACGAAGCGATACATAGACCTTACGGCACGTATCAAAGCCCAAAAAGCGACCGAAGAAAAATACTTGGAGATTTTGAAAAAAGCGCGCAATGTGGAGGAGGTGCTGAAAGTAGAGGAACAGTTGGCCAAAATGCGTGAAGAAATCGAAGCCCGAGAAGCCCAGCTTCGTGAGCTTAAATACGATGTGGCGATGAGTAGTGTCCAAGCGTCGTTGTACGAGCGAATCGAGGGTACTGCCGCTCCCGAAGATCCTTTTTATGCCAAGATTTGGAGCAATCTCAAAGAGGGTTTTGGTTTGTTGAGTCAGTTTCTAATAGGAATTTTTTATTTTTTGCCGATTGTGGGGCTTGTGGCGGTGGTAGTTTGGCTATGGGTGCGTTGGCGGCGTAAGCGTAAAGTTTGATTTATGATAGGCTTGAAGCCTTTTTATGCCTTTCAAGAGTTGTAATGGCGAACCGTCAGAGCCTCGCGCTATCGAGGTTTTTCTTGAATTTTTGTAATCTCCAGCTTACAACCAAAAGGCTTGAAATTGGGCATGAATATTCTTGGATCGGGAGAGGTATGTAGCCCGCAACAGCTTGTTTTGCGCCCGCTGAAAATTACCCGCTTGCCCACTACCCAAAAAGATTTAGGCAGGTTGGTAGGTACAAGGGCTTCGCCTTTCCAATAGTTGCCCGGTTGGTTGATAGCTTCTTGGTCTGTGGTCAGATAAAAAAATGTAAGCAGGTTTTGCTCATTTTCAGTTTCGCTGATGAAGTTGGGGTTGAAGACCTTGGCTTCTACATCTACAAACTCCTCAGTTACTTTTTCGCCGTCGCAAGCAAATTTAATTTCAGCTTCTTTAGGGTCTAAGTAAAAGACCTCATTGTGGCTACAGCTAAGGCTCATGGCCAGTGCCGTAGTAGTGTAAATCAAATGTTTCAATAATCGTTTCATGATGTTTGATTGTTTAAAAGGTTCATTTTTTGATACTCTAAAGCGGGGTTGTGTTTCATAAGCAAACAGGGGGGATAGGAGTAAAGGAATGAATAATATTATAATGCCAAGATAGGTGGTGGAAAGTAGAAATGCAAGGGCTTTTGGGATATTGAACCTCACCCCCTGCCCCCTCTCCTTTTGAGAGGGGGTTTTGAGGGGAATCAAGAAGCGGGGGGCTTGAGGTGTATTTTACCCCGTTAGGGGTTGTATATCGGTAGGATTGGGAAAATATGCTTGGCTATGCTGCTCCGTAGGTGCTATACAGCGACAATTCGGCTTGAAGCCTTGAAATATCTATCACGAGGCGTAGCCTCGCGCTATCAAAGTCAAAACGACGAACCGTCAGAGCCTCGCGCTATCCTTTTACTGCGCTACCAACTCAAACAATGCTTTGTCTTGTTGGGCTTGTACACTGCATTTGGTATCGAAGTGCATCGTGGAGGTTTGGGCAGCGTTGTAAGCTGGCCAGTTGGGGAGTCCTTTGTGATTGGGATTCCCATTACGGGCAAAGTTGATCCACGACTGACTCATTTTATCGGCCAAGGCTTGGGCTTCGGGGCCTCCTCCTGTCATGTTTTTGCAGCGTTGGATATTGTCAAAACAAAAACATAACTCTATGCAGTGTATGGCTTTGTACTTGCCGTCCATGACAGGCGACTGCCAGTCGAACAAGTACATATAGACAGGTGCGCCTCCGGGGAGGGCAGATTTGAGATTGGCTTGATATACTGCCCCCGGGCGGAAGCGGGTATCAATGTCTATCAAATCGGAAGGTTTTTTGTAGTTTGGATAGGCTTTTTTGGCAGCTTCGAGGTAGGCATTGGCTTTTGGGCCGTGTTGTTTGTTGATGATTTCCATGATTTTCTCCATAGGAGCATGGGTCAGACCTTGCCCCAATGAGGCCATGAACTCGTTTTTGACAGTGCCAATGAGCAGCGGTACGTTTTTGGAGAGTTCTAAGGCTTCGTTGGAGAGGAGTTGGTAAGGGAGCACTTCGCCGTCCACGCTTGGTCCCCAGCTCAATCCAAAACCAACCACAGGCTTGCCTTCAGCGCGCATTTTGTCGGCGATGGTACGCAAGGCTTTTTTGCCGGCCGCGCTGAGTTTGTCGAAGGGTAGCGTTTGGATTTCGCTGATGCGGTCGGGGGTGAGGCCGAGTTCTTTGACTACTTCGGCGGCGATGGCCTGTGTGGTGGCCTTGTCGAGCATATTGGTACGGAAAGACCCGCTTTGATTGATCGCCTTGTGGAAAAGCCCTTTGGCCGAAGGCATGGCCATGAGGGTATTGACTTTGGCACCGCCGCCCGATTGCCCGAAAATAGTTACGTTGTTGGGGTCGCCACCGAAATTGGCGATGTTGTCGCGTACCCATTCGAGGGCTACTTTCATGTCGAGTATGCTTAGGTTGGCCGAGTGCTTGAATTGGGGGCCATAGGCTGACAAATCGAGGTAGCCCAAGATATTCAAGCGGTGGTTGATAGACACGACTACTACATCACCTTTTTTGGCTAAGTTTTCACCGTCGTAAGAAGGTAATTCTTGCGACGACCCCGCCGTGAAACCTCCTCCATGAATCCAAAACATGACGGGGCGTTTTTTGCCGTCGTTGATGCCCGGTGTCCAGACATTGATACGCATACAGTCTTCGCTGGTATAGCCCCAGTTGTGGTCAAAAACAAATTCGCTTTCGTCTTGTACAGTCGTTATGGGGTCAATCAACGGTGCTACCGGGCCGTAGGTCATAGAGCTTCGTACTCCCTGCCAAGGTTTTGGTTTTTGGGGAGCTTCAAAACGCTTGGCTTCGGCGTAGGGTATGCCTTTGTAAGTATAAATGCCATTGTGAATGTAGCCCCTTACTTTGCCACTTTCGGTGTTGGTTACGGCTACGTTTTCTCCTGTAACTAATTGAGAAATAGAAATATGAGTAATCGAAAAAAATATAACAGCGATAGAAAATAAACGTTTTTTCATGGTTTTGGGAGGTTGGTTATGACATATATTTCTTAAAAAAATCAAGGGTACGTTGCCAGGCCAATTTGGCAGCGGCTTCGTTGTAGCGGGCAGCCGAGGTGTCATTGTGGAAGGCATGATTTACACCTTCATACATATATGATTCATAAGTTTTGCCGTTGGCTTTGAGGGCTTCTTCATACGCTTTTGCCCCTTCGTTTACGCGTTCGTCTAAGCTGGCATAATGCAACTGTACGGCGGCTTTGATTTTGGGGACATCGCCCAATGCGGGCTGGCGGCCATAAAAACCTACGGCAGCTTTGAGTTGGGGGACATGGATCGCCAGATTGTTGGCCATAGCACCTCCCCAACAAAATCCTACACAGCCGTAAGCACCATTGGAGTCGTTGCGGGTGGGTAGGTAGTCGAATACTTTGATGAAGTTGGCCAAGTTATCTTCGGCTTTGAGCTGCGTAAAAAGCGTGCGTGCTTCGTCTTCATTGGCAGGCGTAGTAGGCAGTACCGACAAGGCATTGGGGGCGATGGCCAAATAACCGGCCTGTGCTGCACGACGCGCCACGTCTTCGATATGGGGAGTAAGGCCACGGTTTTCGTGAATGACAATCACCGTCGGGTACTTCCCTTGTTTTTGGGGGCGAGCTACGTAGGCTTTCATTGTACCATTGATTCCTTGATAGCTGATGTATTCAGTAAAAAGATCAGAGGCAGTCGTTTGGGCTACGGCGTAGTTGCTTTCCAAAGCGGGCAGTAGGGCTAAGGCAGCCGTCATGCTGCCAGTTAATCCACTCAATCGCTGCAAAAACTCTGATCGGGAGAGTGGCTTGTGGGTGTATTCGTCGTAGAGTCGAATGATTTCTTGTTGCATGGTTTTTGAGAAAAGGGAGAGGTTAGGAGAGCAAAATATTTTTGGCAAAAGCTACGCATTTGGCTACTTCTTTGACCGCATCAGAGCCTTCGGGGATTTGGTACTCCAACTCGACCGTTACGGGGAATTTATATTTGCGTTCTTTGATCATCATCAGCAACTCGCCAATCGGTGTATCACCTTTGCCCCATTCTAAGTTTTTGCTGCCGTTTTCGGGGGTAGTGCGATCTTTGAGGTGCATACTCGAGATACGGTCGTGTTTGTTTTCGATAAACTTCATCAGGGTTTCTTTGGTGTTTTTGCCCCCAGCGGCCAGATAATGCCCACAGTCGAAGTTGATAGAGTTGTAGGGCGATTGGTTGAGGGCATGGTCCCAGAGTGTATCGGTAGCTTGGAGGTGATTGTGATAACCCACGTACATTTTGTGTTTGGCGCCCAAATCGCCCAGCCGTTGGGTTTGGGCAGGGTCGGTGGGGAGTTCGAGGATGACGGATTTTGCGCCCAGCACTTTGGCGGCTTTCATGCCATACTCCACTTCGGCATCGGTATTTTTGGCCTCGAAGGCATTGGGCTTGAAAGCATAAATCGAAATGCCCGCTTTGTCGAATTTTTTGCGTACTTCTTTGAATTTATCCATCGAAACACCCGCCCGCCATTCAGCTACGGTTTGGGCGTAGGTAGCCAACTGTGCTTTTTGCTCGTCGGTGAGTGGGGGGCGTTGGCCACGCTGCGGAGGGGGCATTTGAAAAGGAGGGGCAGGCTTGCCGATGTATGCTTCTACGACATCGCCCATGAGTTCGACAGCACTGACGTTGGAGGCGAGGCAAAACTGAATCAGTTGGTCTAAATCGTGGGGCATACTACGATAAGAGTAAGTAATGACTCCTATTTGTACACCTCCAAATTTGGAATTGGGTTTTTCTAATGCCCAAATTTGATTGGAGCTCAGCATTAGCCCCAGCGAGGCTACAGGCATGGCCGCCAAAAACTGACGACGCGACATCTCTGATGGTTTCATGTCAATACAAAATAAAATGAATGGATTTGAATTGCTGCCAAAAGAGAAGGAGGCAAGGAAGTTACTTTTATGCAGTAGGATTTATAGACGTAGCCTCGATGAAGTGCGACGATACGACTTGTAGCAACGTTTATACTTAAACCTAATATGTTTGCAAAAGACTAACGATGTAACTCATTGATAATCAAAAGAAACATATTGTTTTTTTTGCAAATCCATTTTGAACGAGTACACTTAGCCACCCAAAAGTATTATGTCAAGGAAGGACAGGAGAATATTAATCCTTCTGTATAGTTCAAGATATTTTTGAGGCGTTATTTGAATAACATTAAGCCTGTTAGGCAATTAATTGCTTTTTGTAGCGATAGTTTATCCTTTCGTTTGTTTATGGATTATTATGGATTATGATCTTCATAAATCTTTGCCACGGCATCAAAAATGCCAACAAGCACGTGCCAACAGTTACCCATGTTTCAGGCAGGCATTTTTATTGGTCCGTAGTTCGTTGCTCTATCCAAGTTACAATTTGTTGAAAGTCAAGTTGTCCCGTTGCAACTGCAATAACAAAGTCGTACTTTTCGTCTTGTGTTGCTTGTATGTCTTTGCCAAAGTTCATCAAAACCAAACGCATCAAAACGTAGCCTGTTCTTTTGTTGCCGTCTATAAAAGGGTGGTTCTTGACTATACTTTCCAAAATTGCACCTGCTTTTTCTTCGGGATTTGGGTAAAATTCAGTTTCTCCAAAACCACTAAAAGGTCGTTCAAGTGCTGATTTTAGTCCGTTTTCATCTCTTACACCTTGTGAACCGCCAAACTCTCGTATCAAAACTTGATGAATTTCAAGAACTTCTTGGTAGTCTATCATTTCGCCAATTTTTCAAGTAGTTCTCGGTCTTCTGTCAAAATGGTGTTTAAGTTGAGTGAAAGATGTATTTTTTCCTTAGTAGTTTTTTCTACTTGGCGAAGGTGCTGCAAAAGTTCTCCCAACACTTCGTGTGGCAACTTATTTATAATTTGTATGATTTCTTGTTTGAGTTCCATTTCCTATCTGATTATTTAGTTTTTTTGTCTAACGTTACTTGGGGTTACTTGGTTCGCTTTGATGTCTTCTTTCGATGCTTGCCTGCAACATATATGTTTGCGAAAGACTAATGGTGTAACTCATTGATAATCAAAAGAAACATATTAGTTTTTTTGCAAATCTATTTTGAAGGAGTATAACTGAAAAAATCATTACAAAATTAGGTTTTACGTTTCTTTTTCTTGGCCGAAGGAAAAAGTACATTATTGAGAATGAGGCGGTAGCCGGGGGAGTGGGGGTGAAGGTTGAGGTCGGTAGGCATACGATGAAAGCCCCGCTGGCCTTCGGGGTCGTGGCCACCGTAGAAAGTCCACTGCCCACGGCCCAGTTCGCCATAGATATAGCGGTCGGAGGTTTTGCTTTGCCCCATGACGAGTACGCTCGATTTGACGGTTTTTTTATTGAAGGCATTGGTTTGGCCAAAAAATTCTCGAATCATAGACTGATGATTTTGGACGAGCATCGCGGGTATCACGTCCCATTTGGCCGAAAAATCGAAAAGTGAGAAGTAGGTAGTACTCTCGTCGCCCCAGTTACCGGTAGCGTTGATATTGGAGAAAGACATACCGCCTCGGTAGTCGTCGTCGTTGTAAAATTCGATTTTGAAGTTTTCAAAGGCCAGTGTTTTCTCAAAATCGAGTTTGGACTGGGCGTTGGGGTCTATGCCGTCGCCGTCGAAAATAGCGGGTACGATGTCTATGCCTTCGGCGGCCAGGGCTACATCGAGCGACTCTGCCCCCGAACACATGGCAAACAAGTAGCCACCGCCGGCACAAAAGCCTTTGATACTGCGGGCTACGTCGAGTTTGAGATGCGATACTTTTTTGTAGCCGTATTTTTTGGCGATATTTTCTTGGGCTTGAATGTCTTGCATACTCATACGGCGGCGGTTGCGCCCAAACTGCCCCGTAAAATCTTCGTGGTGGAGGTGAAGCCAGTCGTATTTGGCCAACTCGCCGCGTAGAATTTCTTCATCATAGACGATCTCGAAAGGAATCTCGGCATATTTGAGTACCAGTAGTACAGCATCGGTATCTTCAAACGACGACTGGCTGACTTTGATAGGGCTATACACCACGATTTTGGCGGCTTTGTGGAGTTTGACGGCCTCCATGTTGATGTCGGGGTTGGCGATGTAGGTCAGGATACTTTTGGCGACAGCATCGGAGATGACTTCGTAAGACACCCCTCGCAGCCGACATTCTTTTTCGAGGGCGGAGCTGTATTTCATCAAAAAACTCCCCCCTCGGTAGTTGAGGAGCCAGTCTATTTCGCGGTCGGCTCGTAGCTCCCAGTAGGCTACGCCGTAGGCTTTGAGGTGGTTGGCCTGTTTGTCGTCCATCGGAATCAGCAACGAATTGGCAGTAGCTTGCCCACTCCAAAGCAATACCACCCAAAGTATCCAGTAGTTTTTCATAGCCTTTGTGGTTTTAGGAATTGATACCAAAGCTACGATTTATTGGGCTGAATATCAAGTTTTTGAACCTCATTCCCTCAATCCCTTTCTCCTGCTGAGAAAGGGACTTTTTTTCACCTCGCTCCCGGTGGGCAGTGTTCTTTCAGAAACTTGGTAAAGAGCGTATTCAAATGCCGCGAGGTGCCTTCGCCTTCATAGATGCCATGTGAGCGGTTGGGATAGGCCATAAACTGAAATTGCTTGTTATGTTTGATGAGTTCGTTGAGCAGGATTTCGGCATTTTGGTAATGCACGTTGTCGTCGGCAGTACCGTGGATATAGAGCAAATTTTGGTGAGGTTGCAAGTTTTTGGCGTGCGTAACGGGCGAACCCGACATGAAATCCTCCAAGTTTTCTTGTGGGAGTCCCATGTAGCGTTCTTGGTAGATATTGTCGTAGGTGAGTTGATTGGAGATAGCGGCAACAGAGATACCCGTTTTGAACCACTTTGGATACTGAAACAACAGATTGAGCGTAGAAGCTCCGCCACCACTCCAGCCATGTACAGCTACTCTGCTGGTGTCTATAAAAGAAAATTGATCGAACATTGCCTTGGCCCCTAATGCTAAATCTCGTACATTGATTCGGCCTATTTGTCTGTAAATGGCTTTGCGCCAAGCGCGACCGCGAGGCGAGGGCGTACCGCGATTGTCCACCGAGGCGTAGATGTAGCCGTCTTTGGCCATATCGCCTACATAGAGGCGGTTGCGTCCGGTGCCCCATTGGTCTTTGACCGTCGAACTGGCAGGCTCACCATAGACCGTAAACACAATGGGGTATTTCTTGGAAGGGTCGAAGTTGTCGGGTTTGACCATCCAAGCGTCGAGTTCGATGCCTTCTTGGGTAGTTACTTTCAAAAATTCTACCTTTTTGGGTGTAGTGGGCATATTGGCCAGTTTTTGGGCGATGTCGTCTTTTTCGTTGAGGGCTTTATGTTCGGGCAAACGCAAAAACTCGCTCATGGGCGGTGTATTGGCATTGGAGAAAGAATGTGATGCCCAGCGGCCATTGGGCGAAATATCGTAGCGGTGAACGCCCGCTTGCGCCATAGGTGAGATACGAACCGCCGTGCTGCTGCCGTCGAGCGGGGCGCGGTAGAGGTAGCTTTGGGTGGCGTTGTCGGGAGAGGCCATGAAAAACACTTGGTTGTTGGCTTCATCTATGCGTACTACCGAAATTACATCATAGTTGCCAGCGGTGATACATTTTTCTGTTTTTCCGTCTTGAGCTACTCTGTACAAACTTCTCCAGCCATTTTTTTCACTTATCCACAAAAACTCCTTGCCTTTGGCTATCCATTCCCAGCCTACGGGGCTATCGGCCCAGGAGTAACTGCTTTTGGTTTCTACCCAAGCGTCGTCGGCATCGCTGTAAAAGGGCGTAACTTTTCCGGTACGAGCATCGGCGTAGAGGAGCGTTGCTTGGTTTTGCTTGCGGTTGAGTTGTTGCAAAACTAAAGTTGAAGCGTTGGCCCATTCCATGCGTGGTATGTAAGTATTGCTGGGGTCGCTGGGGGTGGTCATCCAGCGGGTAGGGCCGCCATTGGCATTGACTACACCGATTTTGTAAGGTGAGGGTCGTTCGCCTACTTTGGGATATTCTACGGGTACGTTGAAAGAGTATATAGAATCAGTATTATTAATCATCAGGAAGTTGCGGATTTTGCGCGCATCTATTTGCCAGTAGGCGATGTTTTTGCTGTCGGGACTCCAGCGGAATCCATCGCGGCAGTCGAACTCCTCCTCATACACCCAGTCGAAAGTACCGTTGATGAGTCGGTCGGTGCCGTCTTTGGTCAAGGCCGTGATTTTGCCTGTATTCAAGTCTTCGGCATAAACATTGCGCTCACTGACATAGGCTACTTTTTGGCCATCAGGCGAGAATTTGGCAAACATCAACGACGACACAGGGCGGCCTTTGCCGAGTTGGGTGAGTTTGTTTTTGTTGAGGTCCAACACCCAATAATCGCCGCGTGTGTCGTAGCGCCATACACGCTGGGTATTGGTATAGATGAGTACCTTACGGCCATCTTCCGAAAACGTATAACTTCTCACATTGAGTGGGGTAGTTTGGCCTGCTGGAGTGAGTTGGGCGGCAGTAGCTAATGTTTTTTTCTGTAAATCGGGCAAGGAATATTGGACCAATTCATTGTTTTCGAGGCGGTAGTAGCCATTGCCATCGGGAGTCCATTGGATACCGACATTGAACTGCCCCCATGCCGAAAGCGTGATGAGGAGTAAGGCGATTATTTTTTTCATTGAGTATAGGAGTGTATTGGTTGATTGATGTTCAAAGTAGCACAACAATAGAAAGAGTTACAAATCTTGGGGGGAAAAAACTGTTCTCTCATTTATCGTGGAGCAGCGTACCTAATGGGCTGGTTGTTGAGAAAATCGTAGAGAGTGAGTCGTCGGAGGGTGTAGTAGGAAGTCCAGTAGGCGCGCAGGGCAGCGATGTAGTTTTGACGAGCTTGGGCGGTTTCGGTCAGGGCGATGTT
This sequence comes from Runella sp., assembly GCA_046294665.1. Lineage (GTDB taxonomy): Bacteria > Bacteroidota > Bacteroidia > Cytophagales > Spirosomataceae > Runella. The sequence continues at coordinate 3,424 of JBKBKL010000029.1, read as the reverse complement.
GAGGTCGGTGATGCTGATGCGCCCCAGCAAAAACCGCTGCTTCGTAATCTCCAGCCGCCGCTGTGCTATGGTATCGGCTTTTTGGGCTACGGCCACCTGCTGCTGCTGCTGATTGAAGCGCAGGGTTTGGAGCAGGATTTCTTGCTCAAAGTTGATTTCCTCTTGCTTTACGTTTACTTCTACCAACTCCCTGTTGGCTTTGGCGAGTCGGATTTGTGATTTTCGGAAGCCCCAATCCTGCAGCGGTACGTCTATATTGAGGCCGATGTACTGGCGGCTTTGGAGATTGCTGTAAGAGTCTATGAGCCGTGGGGCGGTTTGCTGGGTACCTACATTGGCTACGACCCCCAGCGTGAGGCTATTGGCACCTTTGGCTTCGGCAATCTGGCGGTCGGCTTCGAGGCGTTGGTTTTTGAAGTCTATCAAAGCCCGACGGTTGGCTCGTGCTTCTTCGAGTGCTTGGGCAGGGACAATACTCAATACCGACACAGGCGTATTGACCTCAAAACGCAGTACTTCCGCTATCGGTATCCCCAAGATGCGTTTGAGATTTTGGGAGGCTATTTCGAGATTGACCTGTGCTTCGGCCCATTGGTTTTGGACATTGAGGAGGTTGAGTTCGAGTTGGAGGAGTTCGTTTTCGGTGAGTTTGCCTATGCCGAATCGTTCTTTGGAGATGCGATAGAGCGAGTCGGTGTTGGCGGTGTTGGCTTGGGCTATCCCTACAGCAGTTTGGGCGGTGAGGGCATTGAAAAACAATTCTACGGCTCGCAGCCCTGCCTCCTCGATGTCTTCGACGTACCCCTTTTGGGCTGCTTCATAGAGGGTCGGCTCGATGAGTTTGCGCCATTTGAGTTCGTTGAAGAGCAGCGCGCTTTGATCATAGCTAACCGTAATGGGTGATGCCAAAAAGAAACTCTGCTGCCCCGCCAGGAAGTTGTCGGTACGCTGCAAACCAGTACCCATGCGTAGCTGGCCACCCGTAGCGGCTATGTTTTGTACCATGCTTACGCCTACGGTGTTGTTGGCTTGCTGAATGCGCCGAAACTCTATAGAGCCGTCGGGTTGGGTAATGGGGTTGATAGCCCGAAAAAAAGTAGGTACGCTGGCATTGAGGCGGATTTGGGGCTTGAGGCTCGCCCTGAAGTTTTGATACCGCCAGTAGCTACGCTCGTAAGTATTCTGCGCCCTTGCATAAAACGGCGACTGCCCCCGCCCCATCTCTACTGCCTCCTCCAACGTAAGCACCCGCTGGGCGAAAATTTGGGAATGAAAAAATGAAGAAATAAAAAGAATGAAATAAAAAGCATGAGAAGTTGTACCAACCCATCGAAGGCGGAAGTTCAGAGGTTGGCTTGGGCGATACATAGAGGCTGTAAGCATAGCAAGAAGTGAAAAAATGGTTTATCACAAAGCTAACAGCCGCTCCCAAAACAAAAAATAGTCCAATGGACTAAATTTTAATCATTAAAACGAAAAATTATCTCCCAAAATTTTTCCTTATCAAATTGAAACTTTTACGCTGTACCCTTTTACTACTCTACCCGAAGAAAATTATCATAGAAAAACAAAAAGGTTGAACTTTGAAGCGACCATGCAACAAAACCAACCTTTACGCATGAAAAGTATCATCAGAAACAAATTTATAGAATTATTGGATAAAATACCATTAGCGAAGAATTTAGCAAGAAAAAAATTTATTAGCTCCTTTATTTTAGGCTTGATTGATAGTAGAAAAGTACAATTCAACGAAATAGCAATACATATAGAATCTACTGCAAAACTTGAGTCCGTAGAGCGAAATATTCAATCATTTTTTAAAGATTATGACTTTGACTATCAACAAGTATGTTTGCTTTTATTGATGTTTTTGCCGAAAGGGAAATTAAGTCTTTCCATAGATAGAACAGAGTGGGATTTTGGTGAGTACCAGTGTAATATTTTAATGATAGTAGCCAAAAGTGGTAGTATTGGGATTCCTCTTTATTGGGAATTATTAGATAATAATTCGGGTAATAGCTGTTGTCCTGACCGTTGTCATTTATTGGAAAAGTTGATACAAGTGATTGGGAAAGAGCGAATAGGTGCAATCGTTGGTGACAGAGAGTTTATAGGCTTACAATGGGTTAAATATCTAAAAGACAATAAAATACACTTTTGTATGCGTATTCCTAAAAGTCATTTAATTACATTGAAGAATGATGAAAGCTATACTATCTCAGAACTTTTAGAGAAAAAAACAGAACGCTATTTTCAAGATTGTTTAGTTGATGGAATTTGGTGTAATGTGATGTTGAAAAAACTACCAGATAATGAATTTTTGTTTTTGATGGGTAGTATTCCTGCCAAACAATTAGGTAGTTTTTATCGTCGAAGGTGGTGCATAGAGGTACTTTTTCAAACTTTTAAAGAGAGAGGTTTTGACTTGGAAAGCACACACTTAAAATGCTCAAAAAAGTTAAGCAAATTATTGGTTTTTGTTAGTATTGCAGTTGCTTTATGTGTCAAAGTTGGAGAATACTATCACGGAAAAGTGCAAAGAATAAAAATCAAGAAACATGGTTACAAAGCCAACAGCTTTTTTAGAAAAGGGCTTGATATTGTCCGCCGAGGTCTTAAAAATACAACAAAAGAGTTTTTGCAATTATGGCAAGAATGTGTTTCTATTTTTATCCGTTGGACAGATTACAAATTTCTCATAATCAACATTTTACAAAAATATTCGGGTAGAGTACAGTTTTGGATAATTTTTTGCATACTTTATTTCTTAACCGTTTCGCCCTCAAAAGTAAATACTGCTACATTGTTTAATATATTGGCTTCCAATAAAATAACTCTTTTGAAATAACCAGTCATGTGATTGTCGTATTTAATTTGAATTTTTGTTGATTCAAATGGCTTAATAGTTTTTTTTTCCCACTCCACAACTGTACAATGACAATCTGCTTTGATATTTTTAATAAATAAAGGAGTTGTACCGATGTTTTTGATTGTATAATTCGCAACACTCGTATTTCCCCATTTAGTTTTACCAATGAAAAGCTGGGTTGGTTCTATTGCTATTTCAGTTAGATTGTTGATTTTATCATATTCTCGGTAGCGCGACCAATAAACAACAATACAACAATTGATTAGAAATACGATAACATATAACACATAGATATAGTATTTTTATCTATTGACATCTTGTAGGTAGATTGAGTTTGAAATGCACCAAAACGTTATTTTTAGGTTTTTTCTTTATTATTATACTTAAAATTTTGCTACCATCAATTGAAAAATTAGCATCATTTAGGTAATCTGAATCTATATTCGCCAAGAAAAAATTTTCTCTAAAATCTATGATACCAAAACCCGCAATAGCCTTATTAAAGCCTTTATATTCAAAGTTTTTTTCATCATCAAATGAAATATTATTATTTTT
>JBKBKL010000028.1:0-33434 GCA_046294665.1 Runella sp. | reverse complement strand
TTCTCAATGCCAGCGATGAAGTCCTCAATAGCTTACCTGAAGAAAGAAGACATACCGTAATAGCCACCCGAAAAGGAAATTATTATGAGTTCAATATCAATATGCAAGGAACTGATGAAACCATTTTTTTTGATTTTTAGGTGATTCTATGTCGCTTTATACGCACTACTTTTATAGCCCGACTGTCAATGAACTACTTTCAGACCGGCAGCTTATAACCCAAATGCTACGTTTTGAGGCAGCATTGGCCACAGCACAAGCTCAAGAAGGGATTGTAGAGAAGCAATATGCCCAAATGATTGCCCACTTCTGCAACATAGATTTTATTGACCTTGAAAAGTTATCAATCGAAGTAAAATTGGGGGGCAATGTAGCCATTCCATTCGTCAAAAATCTCGCTCGTATTGTCAAAAACCATGATGCAGAAGCCGCCAAATATGTGCATTTTGGAGCTACCAGCCAAGATGTGATAGATACCGCTACGGCGCTGCAAATCAAAGAGTATGGCCGATGGCTTGCATCAAAAATTGATGATTTAATCAATACATTGGTATTGCTCACCCAAAAACATAAAGGTACATTGATGATAGGCCGGACATTACTCCAACAAGCTCGCCCTATCACTTTGGGTCTAAAAACCGCCAAATGGCTAAGTACTTTGACTCATCTTAAATCCACCCTTATCGCTGCCCAAAATCATACCCTGACACTTCGACTGGGAGGGGCAGTGGGGAGTGGCAATGATAAAATCAATCAAAGGGTAGCAAGTCTAATGGCCGCCCAATTGGAATTGAAACCCACCGCTATCCCTGATGCTACTGACTTTGCAGTTTATGCGTGTCAGTTGGGTGTACTCAATCAATGGCTTGGCAAAATCGCGAAAGATATTGCATTGATGATGCAAACCGAAATTGGGGAGGTACTGGAAGGTGCAGCCGAGGGAAAAGGGGGATCAAGTACGATGCCCCACAAACGTAACCCTGTTACTTCTACGGCTATCATGGCCAATTCGGCTCGTATTCCACAGTTGGTAGCTACGATGCTCACGACGATACCCCAAGAACACGAGCGGTCGGCGGGGCTATGGCACGCCCAATGGGAAACCCTCACCGAATTGATGCAACTCACTGCCGGAAGCATCGAACGTAGCGTGGAGTTATTGGAATCGCTCGAAATAGACACGGAGCGTATGGCCCAAAACCTCGAACTGACCCGAGGGTTGATCTACGCCGAAGAAGTTTCGCTGGCATTAGCCCCCAAAATCGGTAAAACACAAGCCCACGAACTCGTAGAAAAAGCCTGTAAAATAGCTATTTCAGAAAAAAAACATCTCAAAGAAGTTTTGAAAGAACTCGAAATCGAATTACCTTCTTTGGACAACCTATTCAAGCCTGACAATGCCATAGGACGCTGTAATGAAATCATTGATGAAATTCTTCATTCATTCCGAAATGAAACATAATCCCCTTTCCTCCTACCCCGACTACCTTTTGGAAGGTTCGCCCAATAGTCCGGTTTTGATTTTTTCAAATTCTTTGGGAGCCGACCATACCATGTGGGACTCAGTCCTTCCTTATCTTTTGCCTTATTTTAGTGTCTTACGGTTTACCCATATTTCTACCCCAAAAGAAGGGACAATCGCCGCATTGGGTCGGCAAGTGATAGAAACTATGGAGGATTTGAATATCAAATCGGCCTATTTTTGTGGATTGTCCAAAGGAGGATTAGTCGGTCAATGGCTGGGGATTCATCATCATGAGCGTTTCAAAAAAATAGTTTTGAGCAATACTGCCGCCAAAATAGGAACCAACGACACATGGAACACTCGCATCGAAACTATCCAAACCCACGGCCTCGAGGCTATCGTAGAGGCTACCATGGAGCGGTGGTTTACAGATAGCTTTCGTATTACCCACCCAGAAGTAGTCGCTAAGACCCGTCAGATGTTTCTCAATACACCCCTTGATGTGTATATCGAGGGCTGTAAAGCCGTGAGAGATGCTGATTTCCGAGAGCATCTTGGAGCGTTGAAAGTCGAAACGTTGGTCATTACTGGCGATGAAGACCCTGTAACCAATGTAGAACAAGCCGAATTTTTGGCAGCCAAAATTCCCAATGCCCAACTCACCGTTTTGCCGGCACGACATTTGACCGCTACCCAACTCCCCCAAGAATATGCCGAAACTCTCCTACACTTTTTCATAGGCTCTACTCCCAAAGAACGAGGTATGCACGTTCGTCGGACTGTATTGGGTGATGCCCATGTGGACAGAGCCATTCAGAACACCACCGAACTAAATTCTGATTTTCAGGATTTTATCACACGCTATGCTTGGGGAGAAATCTGGACTCGCCCCCAACTTTCAAAGCATCAACGTAGCCTCATTACCCTTGCCATGCTGATAGCACTCAATCGTGGCAATGAATTTAAGATGCACGTAAAAGCCGCCCTTAACAATGGCGTAAGCATCGAAGAAATCAGAGAGGTAATCATGCAATCGGCCCTTTATTGTGGCTTGCCTGCGGCCAACGAGGCGTTTCATTTGGCAGAGGAAGTACTCAAGTGAATTTTTCATTTCTTTTGCTGCTCCCTGAATACCTTTGGAGAAACGCCCGTGTATTTTTTGAAAACTCTTGTAAAATAGGCCGCATCGTCAAAATTGAGGCGATACGCGATTTCCGAAATCGTGAAATCTGTATGCTCTAAATGTTTTTTAGCTTCCAAAATAAAAAACTCCGTTACCGTTTGTAATGCCGATTTGTTGCCAACTTCCTTACAGACTCGGTTCAGATGTATCGGTGAGATTTTCAATTCGTCGGCATACTGCGCTATACTTTTTTGAGGATTGTAGGAGTTGCGAATATTCTGCTGAAACGCTTTAAAATACTGCACATATCGGTTTTCGACTTTCAAAAGGTTTTCGTTTTGCTCTACCGATAGCCGATATATTTCGGTGAGCAATAAGCTGAAGTAAGATTGAAGGGCAAACTTCCGCTCCGGCAAATCCTCCAAGAGTTCGTCGTACAGCCTGTAAACGATACGTTCGACCATTTGATAACGCTTATGCTCTGGATTGGTCAAAATTCTCACCTGACTCAATTCGAGTAGGACTTTGGGGGCATATTGAAAAATGGTTTCTACGAAAGATTGTGAAAGGGTCAAAACCTTCCCTTCAATATCGGGACTGAACTCAAAACCATGAGTAGTATTGGCTGGAATAGACAAAATGCAAGGTTTGTCTAAATTTATAATTACCGACTCGTACTCAAACTTGACATTGCCTTTCTCAACAATAAAAATCTGAAATAAATTAGTATGGATATGTGATTTTATGATAAAGTTTTGAGTATGAGAGCGTTTAAATATATTCTCTCCATGCATAAAATCGGGAAGCAAAATATTTTCTTCACCGTATAAGCCAAAAATGGGTGTTCTTTTCATGTATCAAATATCCAATTAATTGGCAATTTTATCCAAAAATTCTTATAAACAACAAACTAATTTTGTAAGGTTAAAAAGAAAAAATTAAACATTTTTAACAAGACCGCCCAAGATGAAGATAAATTCAAGTACAACCTCCCAAGGTTGCCCATTTCATGCAAGTCAAGAATACAAGCCTTTCGACTTGACCAATCCTTTTCCTTTTTATCGAAAAGCGAGAGAAGAAGCACCTGTTTTTTATAGCGAAGAATTGGGGTACTACGTCATTACGCGCTACGAGGATATCAAAGCGGTTTTCAGTAACTGGAAAACCTTCACTTCCGAAAATGCCCAATCGCCCTTCAAGCCTATTGCGCCCAAAGCCAAAGCACTCATGGAAGCTCAAGGTATGATTGGATTGTCGGGGTTGTCGGGGAGAATACCTCCAGATCATACTCGTATAAGGCGTATCGTTAGCATGGCGTTCGGGCTAAGTCGTTTCAAAAAATTGGAGCCTCGCATCAGAGCTTTAGCAGTAGAAACAATCGAAAAATTCAGAAACGAAGGTCATGCCGAACTCATACGCCAACTGGCCTACGATTTGCCCGCTTATGTGATATTCATGCTGCTGGGAGTACCCGATGACGAAGTGCAGCAAGTGAAAAGTTGGGCTGAAAGCCGCCTTCTGATGACATGGGGCGACCTGACCGAAGACGAGCAACTTATTCATGCCCAAAACATGGTCAATTACTGGAACTACTGCCAAAACATCGTTTCACTACGGCATCAAACACCCTCCGATGACCTCCCCGGCGACTTGGTCGCATTGCAAAAAGAAGGACACGAAATAACCGACCGCGAAATAGCCGCTATCTGTTACAGTATGCTTTTTGCAGGACACGAAACCACCACCTCACTCATCGGAAACGGAATCCGTGAACTACTCACTTACCCCGAATCTTGGAAAGCTATTTGTCGAGATAAAAGCCTGATTCCTAATGCCATTGAAGAAATCCTTCGGTTTTCGCCCTCGATAGTTTCTTGGCGGCGTAAAAGCCTCGAAGAAGCTGAAATAGGAGGAGTGAAGATACCTGCTGGCGCGAATATTTTGCTCGTGATGGGGTCGGGTAATAGAGATGAGGCAAATTTTGAAAATGGAGAAACGTTTGATATCGAACGTGAAAATGCCAAAGAGCATTTGTCTTTTGGATATGGTATCCATTTTTGTTTGGGGTCGCCCTTGGCTAAGTTGGAAGCTAAAATAGTACTCGAAGAACTCACAGAACGCCTCCCCAACTTGACCCTCAAACCCGGACAAACCTTTGCCTTTGCTCCCAATACCTCATTTAGAGCACCTGTGGCGTTAGAAGTAGAATTTTAAACTCATCTCAAATAATGGTCTATTTTTTTAAGGATATTACCCCCGATCAATATCACCTTTTGGGTGGTAAAGGAGCCAGTTTGGCTCGTATGACTGCCGCGAGTTTTCCTGTGCCGATTGGTTTTTGCATTACTACAGATGCTTTCCAGCTATTCATGGAAGAAGCAGGGGTAAAATCAAAAATTATGGAGCATTTGGAGTGCATTGATTGCAAAAATACTTCAGAGTTGGAGGAGAAATCTGCCCTAATTCGTGAGTTAATCTTGCAAGCTCCGATGCCTGACACGATTTTGAAAGCCATATCAGCGGCTTATCAACAACTCTGCGATTACTGCAACGCCAACAACGACCTACCCGTAGCTGTTCGTTCGAGTGCTACCGCCGAAGATTTACCCGATGCCAGTTTTGCGGGGCAGCAAGATACTTATCTATGGGTAGTGGGCACCGAAGACGTACTTGCCTTTACCAAAAAATGTTGGGCCAGTTTATATACAGCACGAGCCATCAACTACCGCTTCGATCATCAAATTGCTGAAAATGACGTAATGATGAGCGTAGTTGTGCAAAAAATGGTCAATGCCCGTACCGCTGGAGTAGCCATGACCCTCAACCCCATCAATGGCGACCGCTCCAAAATTGTCATTGATGCCTCTTGGGGACTTGGCGAGGCCGTAGTATCGGGAGAAGTTACACCCGACAACTTTCTGGTTGATAAAGTGATGCTCGAAGTCCTCAAAGCCAATATCCAAAACAAATCGGTGGAGCATATTCCTGACCGTACACTCAAACGGGTTATCACAAGAGAAGTAGCACCCGAAAAAGCCTCACAGCCCTCCCTCACTGATGACGAGATTAAGGAGATTTGCCGCATTGCCAAAAAAATTGAGAAACATTACGGAGGCCCACAAGACATAGAATGGGCCATAGATGCCGACCTGCCCGAAGGACAAAACATTACACTCCTGCAAAGCCGCCCCGAAACCGTCTGGTCGCAAAAAAAAGACTCCGCCCCTGCCTCTATCAAAACTGGTATGGAAGGCATACTGAATACCTTGATGAACCCTTTGTCTAACAAAAAATCATAAATCTATAATCCCCAAAACTATGTCCCAAAAATTTATAAGCCCTTACGAACATACAGCCCCCCAAGGAGCAGAAGGCTGGAAAGAATTGTATCCTTACTACATGGTTTTTCAAGATAATCTCAGAGAAAACGAAGAAAAGAAGTTTTTTTTCTGCGATTCGCAACACTGGCCCAATGTATTTAAGCCTTTCGATGCCATTACGGTAGAGTATGCAGTGAAGACCCTTAGTCAATACAACACCCGTCAGTGGCTTATTCCTCCGGCCAATGGTATTGATTTTAAAATTCACAATGGGTATTGCTACATGAGTCCTGTGGCTGTCGCCCCCGAACTCATCGCCGACCGAGTGCCGATTTTTTTGGAGAGAGCAGGGTATTATTTCCAAAATTGGAATACTCTACTCGAAAATTGGCATCAAAAAGTCAAAGGAGTCATAGACCAAATGGAGGCAGTAACATTTGAGCCTCTGCCCGAAATAATCCCTACTGAATGGGTAACAGAAGGGGTAGGTTTAGATCCAACCTATCATTTGATTCAAAACTATGACAAAATGATTGACCTGTGCTACAAAGTGTGGATGTATCATTTTGAGTTTCTCAATTTGGGCTATGCAGCCTATCTTGATTTCTTTGGTTTTTGTAAAGAAACTTTCCCCGGTATCCCTGACTTGGCCATCGCCAAAATGGTACAAGGAGTAGAAGTAGATTTGTTTAGACCTGATGAAGAGCTTCGCAAATTGTCAAAATTGGCAGTTGAACTGGGTGTTGATATGAGTATTACACAAAACTCACTTGAGGATGGTTTAGCGGCACTTCAGGGCAGCGAAAATGGTCAAAAGTGGCTCGAAGAATGGGAAAAAGCCAAATACCCATGGTTTAATTTCACGACTGGCAATGGCTTTTATTCGACTGATAAATACTGGATTGAGCATTTAGACATTCCGTATGGGTATATCCAAGACTATATCAAACGCCTCCAAAATGGCGAAAACATAGACCGCCCAACGGAGGCCATCGCCGCCGAGCGCGACCGCATCACCGAAGAATACCGCGATTCGATCGAAAATCCTGAAGCTCAAGCTGCTTTCGACGGTAAGTTGGGATTGGCTCGTGTGGTATTCCCGTATGTCGAAAATCACAACTTTTATATCGAACACTGGGCTATGAGCGTATTTTGGCGCAAAATGCGCGATTTGGCAAGGGTTTTTGTACAAGCTGGCTTCTTCGACGACATCAACGATATGTTTTATTTCCGGCGCGAAGAAATCCATCAATTACTATTTGACTATGGTCGTGGTTGGGCAATGGGTGTGCCATCTATCGGCCCAAGCTACCTCCCTGCGGAAGTAGCGCGTCGTAAAAAAATCATTGACGCTCTTTCTACGGCCCCTCCCAAACCTGCCTTCAACGAACCTCCGGCAGTGGTTACAGAGCCGTTTACGATCATGCTTTGGGGTATCACTACCGAAAGTGTACAAAGTTGGCTAAGTGGAAGTAGTTCTACCCATCAGCTCAAGGGCATGGCTGCCTCTCCCGGCAAAGTAGAAGGTATCGCCCGTGTCATCAACAATCCCGAAGACTTAGGTCAGTTGCAAGAAGGCGAAATTCTCGTAACTCGCGTAACCGCCCCAAGTTGGGCACCCGTATTCGGCAAGATTAAAGCCACTGTAACCGACATCGGAGGTATGATGAGCCACGCGGCTATTGTATGCCGCGAATATGGCCTTCCGGCCGTAACAGGTACAGGGGCAGCCAGTACTACTATCAAAACTGGCGATAGAATATTGGTCAATGGCAACACCGGAGAGGTTGAAATTTTAGAAGCCGCCTAAAAATCAAAGCATGGGGGGCTACTCCAACCCCCATGCTTCATATAAAATCAAGCGTATGAAAGCTATTTTTGAAGCTGCCGAAAAGTATATGCGAGTACGGAAAAATGATGTCCATATTCCATTATCGTACCAATATACCCTCCAACTACTCGAATATTATCCCCAAGCCAATGCCGAAATCTGTAAAGTAGGAATCATATTGCACGACATCGGCTGGTATTCGATTGATGAAGAAGATATTTTCAAAAAGGGCTTTCAGAGTGAAAATTTCCTACAAAGCGATGTGCGCTATCTTCACGAATCGGAAGGAGTACGACTGGCGATACCTCTCTTGCAAGCTCTTGGCTATCAGCAGGACTTTATAGAAAGAGTAACGACTATCATAGATGGGCATGATACCCGTACTTATGCCAAATCTTTGGAAGATGAAATCGTGCGCGACGCAGATAAATTGTGGCGTTTCGGTGTAACGGGCGTGTCTGTCGCTGCCGATTGGTTCAAAATGACTCCCACTCAATATGCCTCAAGGCTCGAAACAGACGTAATTCCTCAGTTGCACTTGCCCGAGTCCGTGTCTATCGCTCAAGCCGACTTGAATCATACTCGACAACTGCTCTGCTGCCAATGGATTTGAGCAAATCTTTTCCCAAATTACCATGCAAATAGAAGTTAAGAATCCGTGTACGGGCGAGGTCGTCGGCTACTGCAAAAGAAGTACCGCCGAAGATGTAAATCATGCGCTCCAAACTGCCACTAAGGCATTCAGCTTTTGGAAAAAGAAACCCATGTCGGAGCGAGCAGCCCTCCAACACAAAGTGGCTGATTTGATGCGGTTGCATCAGAACGAGTTGGCACATACGCTGGCCTCCGAACTTGGAAGACCTTTGGCAGGCTGTATCCAAGAGATTGTTCGGAGTGCCGAACTATTCGATTACTATGCCGAAGAAGCTCTCCGCATGAAAGGCGAAATCCCCATGCTCAACATTGAGGGTGAGCAAGTCATGGTAGTCAGAGAGCCGGTAGGAGTAGTAGTGGCCATCGCCCCATTCAACTATCCCATTACGTTGCTTACCTTCAAACTGGGAGCAGCCTTGATGATGGGCTGTACTGTTGTAGCCAAGCCAGCCGAGGATACTCCACTTTCGACCCTACGGTTAGCGGGTATCTTTGAAGAAGCCGGGTATCCTGAAGGAGTGTTTCAGGTAATTACTGGTTATGGCAGAGAAATAGGCGATGCCATGATAGAGCACCCACTGACAGCAAAAATCGCTTTTACGGGAGGTACTGCCACAGGGACGCATATCGCTGCACTGGCCGCCAAACACAACAAACGTATCACACTCGAGTTGGGAGGCCAATCGCCGGCTATCGTATGCCAAGATGCCAATTTGGAAACCGCTATACCGGCTTTAGTAAAACACGCTTTTGCCAATTCGGGGCAATTTTGCTACCGCGTCAATCGGATTTATGTCCACAAAGAAATATACCGTTCCTTTACTGATGCTTTTGTGGCGGCCACCCAAAAACTTACCATAGGCGATGCCTTCTCCAACTGCGATATGGGGCCAATGGTCAATGAAAAAATCTATAAAAATGCCGCCCTCCAAACCCAAGATGCTATCGAGAAAGGAGCCAAAGTAGCTACCGGTGGACAAAGAGTCGTTGGAGGCATATACGACAAAGGTTTGTATTTTGCTCCGACCGTTATCATTGATACAGACCATACCATGAAAATAATGACCGAAGAAACCTTCGGCCCGGTAGTTGGGATTATGCCCTTCGATACGGTGTCAGAAGCCCTCGAATTGGCTAACGACACCCCTTATGGATTGGCCGGGTATGTTTTTTCAGAAAATATAGGTACAGCTTTGCGTATTGCTCAAAATATTGATGCAGGGTCTATTTGGATCAACAACATTCACCGCTCGCATCAGAATGTACCTTTCGGAGGAATGAAACAAAGCGGCATCGGGCGAGAAAAAGGTCGCTATGGTTTGGAAGAATATACCGAACTCAAAACCATTTATCTCAAATACTGAAATGCTCGAAGCTCATCTGAAATATTGGGAAATAGCCAAAAATTACCTCAATGTTCGCAACAACGACGAGCATACCCTTTTCTCGTATCTTTTGGCACAAAAACTCCTTGAAAAATACCCTGATGCCGAGGCCGAAACGGTCTTGATAGCTATTATTTTTCACGATACTGGCTGGTCTAAAATCCCCAAAGACAAGATTTTGAGTGCTTTCGGCCCCAACAACAAATATCCCGAACTTACTCGCCAACACGAACTTGAGAGTGTAGCCATAGCACAAGAAGTATTAGAAAAGTTGCAGTTGGGTTCATCAGAAATTCAAAAAATCTTGGCACTGATAGACGGCCACGACACCACCAAGACTGCTCGCACCCTCGAAGATGCCATTCACAAAGATGCCGACAAACTATGGAGATATACTCCACACGGCAATCGAATCATAGGTGAGTGGTTTGAAATCAGTCAGCCGGAGGTTTTGGATATTTTGGAGCATTTTGTACTTCCTACTTTTCTGACCGACGAAGGAAAATATTTGGCAGGAACCTTTCTCGAAACAGCGAAATTACACCAAAAAATATGTTCGATTTAAGTCATCAAACAGTCATTATCACAGGAGGAGCAGGCGGTTTGGGCCGTGCTTTTGCATTGGGATTTGCCCGACAAGGGGCCAATGTGGCCGTTGCAGACCTCAATTTGAAGGGAGCCGAAGAAACCGCCGAAATAGTAGGAGGAAATGCTCTGGCTCTGCAAGTTGATGTAACAGACCCTACCTCTACACAAAATCTGATAGATGAGGTATCAAAGCATTTTGGTAGGATTGATATTTTGCTTAACAACGCAGCCATTTATGCGACCATCGAACGAAAACCCTTTTATCAAATTTCTGATAACGAGTGGGAGCGCGTACTCAATGTCAATCTCAAAGGGGTTTGGCAATGCTCAAAGGCATTTGTAAATCATCATTTGAACAACAATGAGGCTAACCCTCCACGCTCCATCATCAATATTTCGTCGGCAACGGTGATGAGTGGTTCGCCTTTTTGGTCGCACTATGTTGCTTCCAAGGGAGGAGTCATCGGACTGACCCGCACCATGGCCAAAGAACTGGGCGACTTCAACATCACCGTCAATGCCATTGCACCGGGTTTTACATTGACCGATGCCAGTTTGGGACTTATCGAAAATGCGGCTCAATATGGTGTGGAGCGAGGTGCTATCAAACGCCCCTCTACTGCCGAAGATATAGTAGGTACGGCACTTTATTTGGCCTCTCCAGCAGCAAGATTTGTAACAGGACAAACTATCGTGGTGGACGGCGGGAAGCAATTCATCTAAATTTAAATACAGACCTATCCAAAATTGCATAAAACAATGACACAAATTACTTACATCGAACCCAGCGGCATAGCCAAGACCTACGAACTTCCTTTGGGGGCTACCATCATGGAGGGAGCTATTCAGAATGGAGTAGCCGGCATAGTAGCCCAATGCGGAGGCTCTTGCTCTTGTGCTACTTGTCATGTATATATTGATGAGGCATTTGTCGAAGTACTCCCCGACATGGAGGAGGAAGAAGATGAGATGCTCGAAGGCACTACCGCCGAACGTAAGCCCAACAGCCGATTGAGCTGTCAGGTGCGGGTATCCCCCAAGTTAAATGGTTTGATTGTACATATTCCTGAAAAGCAATAATCATCATGATAGGTATCGTCGGGGCGGGTCATGCCGGAATACAAGCGGCTATTTCGTTGCGAGAGTTAGGCTACGAAGGGCAAATCAAAGTTTTTTCGGAGGAGTCTTTTCTACCTTACCAAAGACCTCCCTTGTCAAAAGGATTTTTGGGGGGAAAACAAACCATTGAAAACCTCTGGTTTAGAAATGAGTCATTCTATCAAAATCACTTTATTGACATTGTTTTAGACGAAAAAATTATTGAGATAAATACCACTTCAAAAACCATTAAAAGCCAAAAAGAGAGAAGTTATTCGTACGACAAATTGATTTTGGCTTTGGGAGCGCGACCAAGAATCCTCAAAGGTATCCCCCATCAGGTATTTTATCTTCAGACCTTAAAAGATGCCCAAAACCTGCAAAACGCCTTACAATCATGCGACAACATGATGGTCATCGGAGGCGGATTTATCGGATTGGAAGTAGCAGCATCGGCTATCGAAAAAGGAAAGAAGGTGCAAGTTTTTGAGGCTCAATCGCGTTTGATGGCGCGTGTCGTTCCACCTATTTTGTCTGAAGTTTTCTTTCAAAAACACCAAGAAATGGGCGTAGAGATACACCTCAACGCAACCACTACCTTTGAAAACTTCGACCACCCTTTAAAAACGATAGTCGTTGCAGGCATAGGGGTCGAACCCAACCAAGAATTGGCACAGCAGGCAGGGCTTTTGTGTGATAATGGTATCGTTGTCGATTCATTTTTACAAACTTCCAATGAGGATATTTATGCCATCGGCGACTGTGCCAATCACTTCAATCCGTTTTTTGATAAACGATGCCGAATAGAATCGGTACAAAATGCCACCGACCAAGCCAAAGTCGTAGCACAGCACATTGCGGGTAAAGCGACGGCATACCATGAAGTCCCGTGGTTTTGGACACATCAGTACGATTTGAAACTACAAATGGCAGGCAACAACTCCGATTATGACCAGATGATTTTCAGAGGAAATCCGCAAAGCACTAAATTTTCGATTTTTTATCTCAAAAAAGGGCATTTGGTCGGTGTAGATTCGCTCAATCGGCCTGCCGATCATATTGCCGCCCGAAAGTTAATACAGGCAGGTATCACTCCTACTATGGAGCAAATCGAAAATATTGATTTTAAATTTTCTATCATCTAAGCATCAGAAGTAAAACTTTATGAAAACCACCACACAAACACTTCCCCTTTCGCTCGATACACCTACAAAAACTGTCGGTATCATAGGAGCAGGCCCTGCCGGACTTACGTTGGCATTGATGCTACACCAAAAAGGCATCAAAAGTATCATCTTGGAAAACCGAAGCCGCGAGTATGTGGAAGGTCGTGTCAGGGCAGGTTTGCTCGAACACAACACCGTCATTGTTTTTGAAGAATTGGGTGTCGCTGACAGGCTACATCAAGAGGGATTAGTGCATCACGGTTGTTATATCTCTTACAACGGTATCCAACAACGGATTGATTTTCAAAAACATACACAAAAAGAGGTAGTCATCTACGGCCAGCAAGAAGTAGTAAAAGACTTGATAGATGCCTGCTATGACAGAGGTATTGAAATCATCTTTGAGGCAGAAGCCACCAGTATTGAAGACTATTTTACGCCAAATCCTAAAATTATTTACAACTTTCAGCAACAATCTCAAACGCTTTCATGCGATTTTGTGGCCGCTTGTGATGGGTTTCATGGCATAGGTCGAAAAACACTCCCCAAAGACACCTATCACGAATACAAAATCGAATATCCGTTTAGCTGGTTGGGAATTTTGGCTTACGCTCAACCCACCTACGACGAACTTATTTATGCCTTTCATCACAATGGTTTCGCCTTGGCCAGTATGCGTTCCGAAAAAGTGGTCAGATTGTATTTGCAAGTACCCAACGATGAAACCCTCGACCAATGGACCGACAGTCGCATCTGGGAAGAACTCGAAACACGCTTAGGCATATCACTTGACAAAGGCGAGATTTTTGAAAAAGGAATTACGCCCATGCGTAGCTTTATGATTGACAACCTGCAAGCGGGAAGGTTGTTTTTGGCAGGTGATGCCGCCCATATTGTGCCTCCTACTGGTGCGAAAGGGCTGAATTTGGCCGTAGCCGATGTCAGAAATTTAGCCAAAGGAATCGTTGATTTTTACCACCACCAAACTACTGAATCTCTGGAAAATTACACTCAAAAATGTGTTTCAAGGGTATGGCGGGTACAAGATTTTTCAAATTTTATGACAACCTTATGCCACAAAATCGCTGAAAATGGAAGTTTTGAACAACTCCTCCAAAAATCTAAATTTGATTATTTAAGAATCTCTGAAGCCTATCAGAAAACCGTAGCCGAAAACTATGTCGGCTTACCTTTTGAGTTATATGATGCTTAGCATCGCTCCAACACTACTGCATATCCCATACCTACGCCTACGCACATCGCTGCAAGGGCGTATTTTTCTTTGGTACGAACGAGTTGATTGACAGCCGCCTGAATAATACGAGTACCCGACATACCCAATGGGTGGCCAAGGGCAATTGCCCCGCCGTTGGGATTGATACGGGGGTCATCGTCGGCCAATCCTAAGTTTCTTGTTACGGCCAAGCATTGTGCCGCAAACGCCTCATTGAACTCAAATACCGATATATCATCAAGCGTCAGTTGTGCTTTTTGCAATGCTTTTCGAGTAGCGTCCACAGGGCCAATCCCCATGATGCACGGCTCTACTCCCACTACTGCCGAGCTGACTATACGGGCTTTAGGGTTAAAATTAAATCTATTGATAGCTTCTTCTGAAGCCATGAGCATCGCTGCCGCTCCGTCGTTGAGTCCTGATGAGTTGCCTGCCGTTACGGTCCCACCCTCTTTTTTGAAGGCAGGTTTCAGTTTGGCAAGCCCTTCGAGTGTTGTATGAGGTTTGATAAATTCGTCCTGTTCTACTCGTAGTTCACCTGCTTTTTGAGGAACTAAAACCGGAACAATCTCCTCTGCCAAAATGCCCTTTTGCTGGGCTGCGGCTGCTTTTTGTTGTGAATGATAGGCAAAAACATCTTGATCTTCGCGGCTGATACGATACATTTCGGCTAAATTTTCGGCGGTTACGCCCATCGCATCAACGCCGTACATGTCCTTCATTTTGGGATTGATAAACCGCCAGCCAAAGCTACTATCGAAAAGTTGTACATTGCCACCAAAGGCCCTGTCTGATTTGGACATTACAAGCGGCCCGCGCGTCATGTGTTCGACTCCACCTGCTATGAACACATCGCCGTCGCCAGCCTTGATAGCACGATTGGCATGTACTACCGCCGACATACCCGATGAGCAAAGTCTATTGACTGTTTCGCCCGGTACTGTGTGAGGAATCCCCGCCAACAACAACGCCATACGAGCTACGTTGCGGTTGTCTTCGCCCGCTTGGTTGTGGCAGCCCAAAATGACATCATCTATCTGCTCCGCAGGTAAATTGGGGTTTCGTTTGAGAAGTTCATGAAGTGGAATAGCCGCCAAATCATCGGCACGAACAGTGGAAAGGCTTCCGCCTAAATTGCCGATAGGGGTACGTACAGCATCAATGATATATGAATATTTCATCAGTATTATTTTATAGAGTTTGAAACAACAAATGCAGCAGATGTTTTGGCCTTTACTTCGTCGAGCGTAGCACCGGGCATCAATTCGAGTAGAGTGAGTTGATGGTTTGGATAGGCGAAAACAGCCAAGTCTGTAATAATCATGTCCACTACGCCCGTAGCAGTAAGAGGCAACTGGCACTGTGGGACGATTTTGGGTGAACCATCAGGATTGGTATGCGTCATCGTGATAATGAGCCTTTTAGCTCCTTTTGCCAAATCCATCGCCCCGCCTACCCCCAAAAGAGGCTTACCCGGCACTGCCCAGTTGGCAAGGTTGGCGGCCTCATCGCACTCCAAGCCTCCCATGATAGCCACGTCAATATGCCCCCCACGAATCATCGCAAAGCTATCGGCACTATCGAAATAACTGCTTCCTTTCAAGGCCGTTACGGGTATTTTTCCTGCATTGACGGGATAGTCCATTGCACCGCCTCCGTCGGTAGGTACAGGCCCAACCCCAAGCATACCGTTTTCGGTATGGAGAATGATGCCATGTTCTTCTGTAATCAAATCGGCTACAAGGGTAGGAATCCCGATGCCAAGATTGACAACATCTCCTTTTTTGAGTTCGGCCAATGCTCGCTTGGCCATCTGCATACGAGTGGGATCTACTTTTTTGGCGGCTGCTACGGTGGCCGAGCTTCCCAAATCTTCAAGCGAAATTTTGGCTTCTACCAAATAGTCCACATAACAGCCCGGGGTATGGACAAACTCAGGGGCAATTTCGCCTACTGGTACAATCTCCTCTACTTCTGCTATGACGAGGTCGGCAGCCGTAGCCATGGCTTTGTTGAAATTGTTTTCGGTCATACGATACTGCAAATTCCCGGCAGTATCAGCGCGCCATGCCCTGATAAAAGCGACATTGCCTCGAATCCCTTTAATAAAAACATACTCCTCCCCATCAATGATTTTTGTTTCTCGACCTTCCGCTATTTTTGTACCTGCCGATGTTTTGGTATAAAATCCTCCTATACCGGCTCCTCCAGCCCGAAGTGCTTCGGCCAGCGTGCCTTGTGGCAATAACTCTGCCTCTACTTTACCTTCTTGTACCGCTCTGACGGCATTGGGATTGGAAGTAAAAAACGAGCCTATCAATTTTTTGAGTTGGCCATTGGCCAAAAGTCTATCGCCACCCAAGCCGGGTTCGCCGGTATTATTTCCAATGAAAGTTAAATTTTTAGTGCCGATTTCGGCTAAGGCGTGCATCAAATGTACAGGATTGCCGGTCATTCCAAAGCCTCCTTGCAACAACACATCACCATCTTTGACCATGCGAGCCGCGGCGTAAACATCTATGATAGGTACTTTTTTCATTGTGATTCAGTAAGTAGTTTTAAACCCTCAAAATTATCGGAGATACAAAAAATAGACTTGGAATAAATTGATGAAAGATTGTAAAATTTAAACATACTGTACTGGTATGTTTTCATAAAAACTGCCTTACCTCACAGATTTCTTCTTTGCCTATCCCCAACAATTTTATCAGCACAAAATTTTTTGATTAGTTTGAAATAGCCACGACATGAAATTTCGTTGATAGTTGTCATTACTTACTTCAAAATCATTTTACACTTAAACCTCATAGGTTTGCAAAAAATTTGCTTTGTAACCTATTGATAATCAAATGAAATCTATGAGGTTTTTTCGCAATTCGATTTTGAACGACTATAAAAATTCTCTAATTTTACGACCGTCAAAAACTAAAACTCCAAAATCATAAATCAATGAAAAAACAGTTCCTGCTTGTTGTAGCGTTTTCACTCGCTGTTGTTGTCAATGCTTTTGCCCAAACTGCCGATGCCCCAGCCAAAGATTTCTTTGCGGGTAAATGGGAAATCGCTGTTTTTGGCACCCCCAACGGCGATGCCAAGTTTCTGACCGAACTCGTCCGTAAAGACGGCAAACTCGGTGGCGAACTCAAAGAAGCCTCTGGTCAGATCGCTGACGCGATTCCGATTACCAATTTGGAAGAAGAAGCCGACAAAATCACACTGTACTTCAGTGTCATGGGCTATGACGTAAACGTAGAACTCGCCAAAGTAGATGACGACAACCTCAAAGGTATGTTGATGGGTATGTTTGAGTCGAAAGCTGTCAGAATCAAATAAGTTACTTTTTGTATCCTTAGGCAGCACTTCCGTCGGGGAGTGCTGTTTTTTTATGGTTCAACACCTCGTTTTTTATCAGAATTCAACTTTTCGTACAACATTTCTTATACTTTTGACTCAAACCAAAATCTCCAATCATAGTTCAAAGTTTCAAAACCAAATACCAATGCCTACATTCAAAGCCTTAGATTTTCAGCGGAATACTTATTTGGGAGGTTTCACAGGGCAAAAACCTACGATTTCGCCCGATTGGTCGGTGCTGGAGCAGCAGGCTGCGGCCAAAATGGACAAAACCGCCCGGGCTTACATCGTAGGAGGAGCCGGCCTTCAGCAAACGATGCTCAACAATCGCCACGGATTTGAGCGTTGGGAGATTGTACCACGAATGTTACGCAATGTCGAACAGCGCGACACCAGTGTAGAACTACTGGGAGTCAAATTCCCCTCGCCTTTTTGGTTGTGTCCGATTGGCGTATCCGAAATGGTACACCCCGAAGCTGATTTGGCCATCGCCCAAGCTGCTGCCGAAACAGGCATACCTTTTGTTTTTTCCAATCAAGCCTCTGTACAGATGGAAACTTGTGCTGCGGCCATGGACGATTCGCCTCGTTTTTTTCAGTTATACTGGTCGCGCTCGCGGGAGTTGGTGGCGAGTTTTGTAGCTCGTGCCGAGCAATGCGGCTGCCGTGGTATTGTACTCACCCTCGATACGACCCTTCTGGGCTGGCGAACCAAAGACCTCGACTTGGCCTTTTTGCCCTTTCTGCAAGGCAAGGGCATCGCTCAATATACGTCCGACCCTGTTTTTGAGCGACTGTTAGACGAAGCATTGGCCAAACCAAAAAGTACTGACGACTTCAAACCCCGCATCACTCTTACCACTCTCCGTAATCTCATCACAGCCGTCAATCGCTACCCGCATGGAGGTAGTTTTTGGAGTAAACTTCGCTCTGGCCGACCCATGGGAGCTGTCAAATTATTCACGAGTATTTATACCAATCCCGCCCTCACTTGGGACGATTTGGCTTTTCTGCGCCAGCTTACCAAGCTACCCATTTTACTCAAAGGGATATTGCACCCCGACGATGCCAAAAAAGCCATTGACCGAGGTATAGACGGCATCGTAGTATCGAACCACGGTGGGCGGCAGGTGGACGGTGCTATCGGTGCAATAGATGCCTTGCCCAGTATTGTAGAGGCTGTCAATAAACAAATACCTGTCATTTTGGATAGTGGCATTAGAGGTGGAGCCGATGCTTTCAAAGCGTTGGCATTGGGAGCTTCGGCAGTAGGTTTGGGACGGCCTTACATTTATGGACTCACGCTGGCAGGCAAAGAAGGAGTAAAATCAGTGATTCAGCAACTTATGGCTGACTTTGAACTGACGATGGCTCTATCGGGCTGTAAAAATGTGGGAGAGATTAATCAGACAATATTGAAATAGCTTTTTTAACCATTTAAGCAAAACAGAAAACGTCGGTAAGCTAAAATGCCGACCGACGTTCTTGTTTGCAATCTGTATTTTAACAGTTGATTAATAACGATACAATTCCGACTTGAAGGGTCCTTCGACCGATACACCGATGTAGGCGGCTTGCTCTTCGTCGAGGGTTTCGAGTTTTGCACCGATATGGCTCAAGTGTAGTTTGGCTACTTTTTCGTCCAAGTGCTTTGGCAAGATATAGACTTTTTTCTCGTATTTGCCCGGGTTGGTGTAAAGCTCAATCTGCGCCAAAGTTTGGTTACAGAATGAGTTGGACATGACAAAAGAGGGGTGTCCCATAGCACAGCCCAAGTTCACTAAACGGCCTTCTGCCAATACGATGATTTCTTTGCCGTCCACATTGTACAAGTCCACTTGAGGTTTGATTTGCTCTTTGGTGTGGCCATAGTTTTTATTAAGCCATGCCATATCAATCTCATTGTCAAAATGGCCAATATTACACACGACGGCTTTGTCTTTCATGGCTTTGAAGTGGCGGTCTTTGATGATGTTGATATTGCCGGTAGCCGTTACGAAGATATTGGCACGAGTGGCGGCTTCGTCCATAGTTACGACTTCGTAGCCGTCCATAGCTGCCTGCAAAGCGCAAATTGGGTCAATCTCCGTTACCAACACACGGCAACCAGCCCCACGGAGCGACTCTGCCGAGCCTTTGCCCACATCGCCATAACCTGCCACAACGGCTACCTTGCCAGCCAACATCAAATCAGTAGCACGACGGATAGCGTCCACCAATGACTCTTTACAGCCGTATTTGTTGTCAAATTTAGATTTGGTTACGGAGTCGTGTACGTTGATATCGGGTAGATATAGCGGGCCCGATTTAAAAAACGCAAAAAAACGGTGAAACCCCCTAGTAATTTATTATGACAAACCACCCAAGCCTTCGATGAGTTCGGGGTAATTGTCAAACACCATGTTGGTCAAGTCGCCACCGTCGTCGAGAATCATATTGAGGGGTTTGCGTTCTTCACCAAAAAAGAGGGTTTGCTCTATACACCAATCAAATTCTTCTGCACTCATGCCTTTCCACGCATAAACAGAGATGCCGGCAGCAGCGATGGCGGCGGCGGCGTGGTCTTGAGTAGAGAAAATATTGCACGACGACCATGTTACTTCAGCACCCAACTCAACCAAGGTTTCAATCAAAACGGCTGTTTGAATGGTCATGTGTAAGCACCCAGCGATACGCGCTCCTTTGAGTGGTTTGGACGCACCGTACTCGGCACGAAGTGCCATCAAGCCCGGCATTTCGGCTTCGGCCAAGCGGATCTCTTTGCGACCCCATTCAGCCAAGGTGATGTCTTTTACTTTGTACGGTACGTAAGTTCCTGTAGCTACTGACATAATTATTAGAAAAGTTAAACGTGATTACTTTTTTTGATTATTTTTTCTAAATCAAGTGCAAATTTACATAGAAGAAGTGGAGAAAATAGAACATTACTGTACCAATTATAGGCCATTTTTCTAAAAAAAGATATTTTTTAATAAATAACACCTTTAATAAAGCATTATGTTAGATTTAATATTTATTAATATAATGTTTATTCAAAATTTTATCTAATCAAAAAGCGCAATTTGAATTCTTATCAACTTTTTACTGAACGAAAGATTTAGGTTCTTTTTTAGAGCTAAATGACACAAAAAACAGCAGTGATTTATAATGTTATGAAGTCTAAAGTTCTATAGAAGTATTCATAATAAAATTACATTTGAAAAAAAGTAAAATCCTTTATTTTTGCCAAAACATAAGTCGCCTAACCTATAAATATCTATGAGAAACTCTTTTACCCACTTGATTGGGGGTATGGTGTTTTGTGTTTGTTTTTCACTTCATCTTCAAGCTCAAACTACCCCTAATGGCACGATTTCAGGTCGTATTTTAAATACCAACAACCAACCCCTTGCTGGTTGTACCATCAAAATTCAAGGGCAACTTCGCCAAACCTTCTCTGATGAAAAAGGGGATTACGAACTCAAAAATATTTTGCCCGGCCGCTACGTGGTTGTTGCTACCAAGCCAGGATATGATGCTGTTAGGCAGATTGCCTATGTCGAACAAGGACAAACAGCATACATAGGCTTTATGCTTTCGGTAGATGCAATGGAAATGGATACCGATGTTGAAACAGGGACGTTCAGTAACATTAGCAAATTAGAGTCAAGTGTAGGTATTACCACACTGTCTGCCAAAGCAATCGAAGAACGTGCCTCTCGCGGCACAGGCGATTTACTCGCGGCCATACCGGGGACTTTTGTTGATGCTTCAGGAGGAGAGGTGGGAGCTATCGTTTTTCCTCGTGGTCTTTCTACTGGGCAAAACAATCAGTTAGGTTTTCGGTATGTATCGCTTCAAGAAGAAGGTTTGCCTATAATGAGTACACAGTTGGGCTTTGCCTTGGTAGATATGTTTCATAGAACAGACGCTACAGTAGGCAGACTTGAAGCGATTCGGGGGGGTACTTCGTCAATCATCACCAACAACTCACCAGGAGGGATTTTTAATTTTATTTCTAAAACAGGTGGACAGCAATTCAGCGGCTCGGCTAAACTCACAGGAGGACTTAACAATAACCAAAGTCCTTTCGTTCGACTCGATGCAGAATGGGGTGCTCCCCTCAAAAAAGAAGGCTGGGCTTACCATATTGGAGGGTTTTTCCGACGAGACGAAGGGGCACGTACTGTTCCGTTTATAGCCAATCAAGGGGGGCAAATCAAAGCTAATCTTACCAAAACGATGATAGACGGGCAACTGAAATTTTACTTTAAGCACCTTAACGATAGGGTTACATTTTTCAAACAAATTCCTGTTTTGTCGCTCGATGGTAAAAAGCCTTTTGGAGATTTTGACGTAAACAACAGTTCTACATTTTTATCTTTAAATACCAAAGTTCCCAATTCTGCTCAATTAAATAGCGACCCTACTGCGCTTAGGAGTTTTGACTCGGATAGAGGTATCGGCGTTAAAAATTCCGTAATAGGTATGACACTTAACAAAAAAGTAAACGACTGGCAACTTAACAATAACGCCAAAGTATCGTTACTCAATCAGCAATATCAGCAGTTTCAAGGCAATTTTGTGTTGCCGACAGGATTGGCCATGACTGTTTTCAATCCTGTGGCATTATTCCCCTTTGCTACTTCAGGTCCACTTCCTTCGTTGCCGGCGGCTCCCGCACCCGCTTTCCCTACGTATCGAGATGCCACCACCGGCGAAATCCTCGGTAAATTTAATAGCATCAATCCTGACCCCAGTGTACCCAACCAGCTTGGTAATTTTGTGTTGGGAACAGCTGCACTCAATATGCAAAATCGGGTAATTGACGTGATGAACAATTTTTCGGCAACTTATACATCAGGGCAACATCGTCTTACAGTGGGCGCATTTGGAGCCTATTCGCAAACCAAAGCCCTTTGGAATGTGGACTTCCTTGTTACACGTTTCACCCCTAACGGACGACCTCTGATTACCACCTTTGCCAGTCCATATTCACCTGCTACCATTTACAATGCGACTGATACACAAGGCTTAGTAGGCTATAATGCAGGGGCTTATACCAATTTCAAAGCAAATTCTACAACTCTCGCTGCTTTTTTGAATGATTACTGGGACGTATCCTACAAACTCAAATTTGAAATAGGGCTACGCTATGAGGCCATATTTCACAATGGCTACAAAAAAGGCTGGTCTGTCCCCAACGAATCTGACGCTGTCGCTGGAGGAGTAGGTCGTGGCAATGGGCTTAGAAACAACGGTGGATTGGACGGAAATTTTTTGACCACATACGACAATCGCTTTCGTTTGGACAATGGAACGTTTTTTAGATTCAACGACACTTACCAATACCTATCGGCCTCTGTAGGATTTAGCCATAAAGTGGGTTACAATGCTGCCCTTTATGGCCGTGCTACATTGGGCAACAAAGCCCCCGACATTGATTACTATGTTCAAAATTTTGTCAACCAGCCGATTACACAAGGTACTACCGAAAAAATATGGCAGGGTGAGCTTGGCTATAAGTATGCCGACAAGCGAACTTCATTCACACTGGCAGGGTTTTACAGCTATTTGGACAATATTTTGTTTCAGTTGTTTATCCCTTCGGGTACTACTACTCTTTTTACGCCACCTACTTTCAATGCTGCTCGGACCATCGGGGCTGAGTTGGATTTGTTGTACACGCCCAATGAAAGTTTTACTCTCAATTTGGCGGCTACGTTGCAAGATGCCCGTTTTGTAAAATTTATGTACTACAATACCAACGGCACTACTTCGCCCCAACCGCCTTCGCCTATGCGCCAGGCACTTCCCGACCCTTTTGCAGATGATTTCTTGGAAAACTTCGGCGGAAATCGTGTCAATGATATACCTCAAGCAAATGTTGATGTAAGTGTTTCTTACAAAATAGGTTGGTTCAAACCTTATGGTAATCTTCGACTTATCAGTGATAGATACGGTAATAAACGAAATACCGTTCAACTCCCTGCTTTTGGAGTAGTCAATTTTGGTATCATGGGAGATTTTGGCAAATTCAAGGTAAATCTTCATACCAATAACTTACTTAACAGCAAAGGAATTATGCTTTTCGACGGGATTGGAGTCCCCGGTGGTTCTGTCGAGGACTTGGCTCCGGGAGGGGTAAGAAGCCAAAATCCTACCAACTTAGGCCCTAACCTCAACGGCGACATCATCAATGCTGGTAGCCCTACGATGAGCCTTATTGCTCCGACTGATCTTAATGCAGTAAAAACTACCGGACGACCTTATATGGTGCGACCTATTTTGCCACGTTTACTTACGCTTTCATTAAGTTATCGGTTTTGAAAACTTAGCTACCTCATTATTCATTCAATTCGAGCCAGCGCATTTCTTTTTCTTCGAGCGTGGCTATCATGATTTCGAGTTCTTTGGCCCAAGCCGTCAGTTGCTCGTGCGAATCATGCCCTGTGTTCAATTTTTCGATGAGTTCAGCTTTTTGGGTTTCGAGGGTTGCTATATCACTTTCGAGATCTTCGAGTTCGCGCTGCTCTTTGAACGAAAGTTTACGTTTGATGCCAGTCGTCGTCGCGGTAGGTGTTGGAATAATGGGTTTAGGTTTATTGTTTGTTTCTGGTGTTTTTGTTGAGTCCTTCTTTTGCACTTTCCATAGGCGATAGTCGGTGTAGTTGCCAGGAAAATCGCGTATGTTGCCGTTTTCCTCAAAAACAAACAAATGATCTACCAGCCGATCAAGAAAATAGCGGTCATGCGACACGATGACCAAGCAACCGGGAAAATTCATCAAAAACTCTTCCAAGACATTGAGCGTCGTGATGTCGAGGTCGTTGGTAGGTTCATCGAGGATAAGGAAGTTGGGTTCGGCCATCAAAACACGCAATAGCTGCAAACGACGTTTTTCGCCCCCACTTAGTTTTTCGATAAGCGTACCTTGCTTCTGGGGTGGAAACAAAAATGCTTGCAAATACTGAGAGGCCGTAACAGTCTGCCCTGTACCGAGTCTGATGACTTCGGCCATTTCTTTCACCCAGTCTATGACCCGCTGGCCGTCTTTGTATTCGAGGTCGGTTTGTTGGTAGTAGCCAAACTGCACCGTATCGCCACGTACTACTTGGCCATTGTCGGGGCGAAGTTGGCCTGTGATGAGATTGAGCAGGGTGGACTTGCCAGCACCATTGGGGCCTACGATGCCTACTCTGTCGCCTTTTTTGAAAGTATAAAGAAAATTATGAACAATCTGTCGCGCTCCATAGCGTTTGCCTACGCTTTGTAGCTCTACGATTTTGCTTCCAAGTCGAGTGGCTTTTACGTTGAGTTCGATTTGGTTGTCGTACTTGCGTTGAAAGGCTTTTTCTTTAGTATCTTCAAAAGCATCTACGCGGTATTTGGCTTTGGTACCACGGGCTTGGGGCTGCCTTCGTATCCAGTCGAGTTCTTTGCGGTAGAGGTTGCGGGCTTTGTCTATCTCGGCTGCTTCGATGGCTTCTCGTTCGGCTTTTTTCTCCAAAAAATAGGCGTAGTTGCCTTTGTAAGTATAAAGCGTACCGTTGTCGAGTTCGACGATGAGATTGCAGACGGTATCGAGAAAATAACGGTCGTGCGTAACGAGCAGTAAGGTAGTATTTTGGGTATTTAGGTAGTTTTCGAGCCATTCGACCATGCTCAAATCGAGGTGGTTGGTGGGTTCGTCGAGAATGAGCAAGTCGGGATTTTCGATGAGGATTTTGGCCAAAGCCACTCGCTTACGTTGCCCACCCGACATCGTACCGATAGTCGCCTCCACGTCTTGAATGCCCAATTTGCCCAAAATCTCCTTGACCCGTGCCTCAAAATCCCAGCCTGCCAACGAGTCCACACGCTCTATGGCTGCCGCGATTCGCTTTTCGTCGTTGAGGAGTAAGGCCGTTTCGTATTCTTTAACCGCCTGTGCTACAGGATTTTGTCCTGAAAAAAGTACTTCAACCACTGGCAAGGAAGGGTCAAAATCGGGAGCTTGTTCGAGATACCCAACCCGAATGTCCTTGCGAATACTCACAATGCCCTCCTCCGGCGGAACAAGCCCTGCTAGTATCCTCATCAGGGTAGTTTTGCCCGTACCATTGGCTCCAATGAGCGCTACTTTGTCGCCTCTATTGAGGCCGAGCGTGATGTTTTTGAAAAGCCAAGTATCACCAAAGGACTTGGCGAGGTTTTCTGCCGAAAGATAATTCATGCCACAAAGGTACGGTTAGTTTGGCTTTGCCGAAAACATTCCCCACACAATGAGCCATTGAGCGGCGGCATAAGTGGTCATAATCAAGAGCGTAGAAGCCTCAAAAGGCTGCCAAAATTTATTGAGCGCAATGAGCGAATCTGATAAAATAAATAAAACTGCTCCCCACAATACCCATTGATAGCTACGAGCTTCCGTAGTGTTGAAACGAAACGCCGCCGCTATGCCCATACTGCACAAACAAACCGCATACCCTACTACGGGCGGCCAAAGCGAGGGCGACTGCTTGTTTATAGGGTCGTGTGAAATAGTTAGAAAAACAAGCCCATACATGGCAAAGGGTAGTGCATATTTCCAACCCTTGTGCTTTAAATTTCTCTTGGCCTCTGCTGAAAGTGTTTGCCAAAATGCCACAATATAGCATAGCTGCATCACCAAAAACGACCCCAGTCCTGCCACAAACAAATCCCGCTCTCGAATCATCAGCAGTACATCACCGCCACAGCCAAACCAAAGCCCTACCCACAGCCACAAATGCTGCTTACGAAAGGGGGAAGTCCAATACAGCAAACTCAAGACAATCAAGGGCTTTAAGAGATACACTCCAATCCAAAACTGCCCATACACACAGGCAATTTCAACCAAGACAATCGTACTGTAAAAAGCAAGTCGAAGTTTGTTCATAGTCATAGTGTTGATATTTCGATAGCCTTCGATAGTGCGAGGCTCTTGCCTCGTACCCCTCGATAGTGCGAGGCTCATGCCTCGTACTTATTATTTGAAGGCTTCGATTGTGCGAGGCTCTTGCCTCGTATTTGTTATTTGAAGGCTTTCAGCCTTCGATAGTGCGAGGCTCATACCTCATACTTATTATTTGAAGGCTTCCAGCCTTTCACAAGACAATCTCCTGACAAAGCTCAATCAACACCCCATTGGTATTTTTAGGGTGCAGGAAACACACCCATTTATTATCAGCTCCACGTTTGGGGGTTTCGTTGAGCAGTATAAATCCTTCTTGCTTCAATCTTTCCATTTCAGACAAAATATCGTCCACCTCAAAAGCAATATGATGAATCCCCTCTCCTTTTTTTTCGATAAACTTTGCAATCGGGCTATCAGGGCGCGTAGCTTCGAGGAGTTCGATTTTGGTTTGATTGATACGAAAAAAAGAAGTCAGTACACCCTCCGATTCTACGGCCTCGTGTTTGTAAGGCGATGTGTTGAAAAGTTTTTCAAAAATAGTGTCTGAGGTGGCAATACTTTTGACGGCGATACCGAGGTGCTCTACATTGGTAAACATAACGGAAGTTGTATATTTGTTCGTCCAAAAATAGAAAATACTTCGATGAAAACTACCTACACTGCCAACGAAACAGCCCCTTTGGTCAATCTCGACGAATGGGAGGAAGATTTACTACGCCGCTACCCCGACCCCGATCACTTAGCGCAATCTAAGACGAAAGAAGAATACCGAAATTATGAATCTCCAGCACGAGATACGGTACAAGAATTTTATCGGCTCAACCACCGCTACCAAACCTACGATTTTGTACTCGCCAAAGAACAAGAGTTTCTACAGTTCAACAAGCGTGAAATGCCCGTATGGGAAGCGTTTAACTTTCTCAATACACTCATAGACGACTCCGACCCAGACATCGAACTCGACCAAATGCAGCACCTGCTCCAAACCTCCGAGGCTATTCGCGCAGATGGCCACCCCGACTGGTTTGTATTGACAGGCCTGCTCCACGACATGGGCAAAGTACTCTGTCTGTTTGGTGAACCTCAATGGGCCGTAGTAGGCGATACGTTCCCAGTAGGCTGCCAACATTCCGACAAAATCGTCTATCCCGAATTTTTCAAGGAAAATCCTGATACCCAAAACCCACTCTACAATACCCAATACGGTATTTATGAACCCCATTGTGGTCTTCGCCATGTTCGTATGTCTTGGGGGCATGATGAGTATCTTTATCAAATGGTCAAAAACTACTTGCCCGAACCTGCTTTGTACATGATTCGATACCATTCATTCTACTCCCAACACCGCGAAAACGCCTATGACCATCTACTCGATGCTCACGACCAAGAGATGTTTAGGTGGGTACGTCTTTTCAATCCTTATGACTTGTACTCAAAAGCCCCTACCCCACCCGATTGGAAAAAGCTACGGCCTTATTACGAAGATTTAGTAGCCAAATACCTACCCACTACTCTGAAGTTTTAGAGGCTTTCATACTAGACTGATAGGCTCTTCGTAATTGATGACTGGTCAGCGAACTACCATCATGCGACCAGCCCGGAGGCATCCATAAATATTTCAATTTGGTAGCCCAGTTTACCTCTTTTTTTAAATCAATGGCCATATTTTTCCATTCATGGAAAATAGTATGCCATAGACCTTTTTGCTCGAGCGGTTTTGTCAGGCCATAACGAGGGGGTTCATCGTCGAGTTCTTCTTGGAATGTCCCAAAGATACGATCCCATATAATCAAACACATGCCCATGTTTTTGTCTAAATACACCAAATTGGACGCATGATGTACTCGATGATGCGAGGGCGTAACGAAAATATATTCCAACCAGCCCAATTTCCCGGTATATTTCGTGTGAACGATGATACCATACGTTTGAGTAATAGAGTACATCAATACAAGGTCGGCAGGTTTGAATCCAACCAATACCAACGGAATAAAATACACAAACCGATACAATGGCTGAAATACTGATGACCGAAAGCCGGTAGTGAGATTGAAATATTCTGAAGAATGATGCGTAACGTGCACCGCCCAAAAGATACGGCAATGATGATCAACGACGTGCAGCACATAAAATAGAAAATCCTCCGCCAAAAACAGCAATAACCAATAGAGGTAAACGTTGCTGATTTGAAAAAAATGCAACTCATAAAACCAAGCCAAAATCACTACATATACCGCCCGAAAACCCAAATCCACAGACGCATTGAGTATCATTAAGGCAAAATTGGTCAGCGAATCGCGAAGGCTGTAATAAGGACGGTCGTGCGCATGACTCCACAAGGCTTCCAATCCAATAAGGATTGCATAAAATGGCGTAAGAAGTTGAATAAAGGCTTGTTCTAATGTGTGGTTCATCGGAAAAATACTATTTTTGCGATGTAAATAAAGCAAAAAATATGGTAGGAATCATCATGGGGAGCCTTTCGGACAAAAAGGTAATGCAGCAAGCCGCCGACATACTCCAAGAATTTGGGATACCCTTCGAGATGGACATCGTATCGGCACACCGTACCCCCGAAAAAATGGTAGAATACGGCCAAACCGCCCAAAAACGTGGCCTCAAAGTCATCATTGCAGGGGCAGGAGGAGCGGCTCATTTACCGGGCATGATTGCCTCTCTCACCCCCCTACCCGTCATAGGCGTACCTGTCAAAAGTAGTAACTCCATAGACGGCTGGGACTCTATACTTTCAATCCTCCAAATGCCCGCAGGAGTACCCGTAGCGACTGTCGCCCTCGACGGTGCCAAAAATGCTGGTCTATTGGCTGCCCAAATCATAGGCACTTTTGACCCAGCCGTAGCCCAGCTAATGTATGATTACAAGCAGTCGCTCAAAGAAAAAGTAGCTCAAATGAGCCAAGAATTACATCAAAATATTTAAAAGCATCTATCATAACTCAGAAAGCATTATGTCAGAAAATAAAAATCGCCGCCCCGAAGAAGCCTCTAATTTTCCTTTAGTTTCGCTTTTGGTACTTTTACTTATCATTGGAGGACTACTCTACATAGGCTATGAGTATATTGCTGATGATGCTGTGGACATCGAAGAAATCACCAATACGCCCATAGATACCAACAGCCAAGAAATGCAGCCTCTACCAAGTAACGACGAGCCTCTAACACCTTCCTACGACGACACCCAAGCCAACGATGTAGCTGCTACCCCTACTCCCCAAAAAGAGGAAAAAACACCTATCCCTCCCCCCGCAGCTACCGTAACTACCCAACAAGAAGAACCTACCAAAAAAGAGGAAACCCCGCAACCTGCTGCTGCCGACATCGGTGGTGTAGAAATCATTCATACGGTACAGCCCGGTGAAACTTTTTTTGGCATAGCCAATCGCTACAATCTTAGTCGTAGTACCCTTAAGGGGCTGAATACATCCATTCAAGATGAAAGTAAAGACATCAAGTCGGGTGTAACACGCCTCAAAGTGCGCGTCAAAGCTGTGCATACCGTGGGGCCGGGAGATATACTCCGAGTAGTAGCCGAGAAATATGGTGTTACCGTAGAACAACTGATGGCCGCCAACAAAAAGACCAAAAATTATGCAGAGCGAGGAGAAAAGCTGATTATTCCGTTTCCACAAAAGAAGTAAAATCTAACAACTGCAATCATCAGCCAACATCTATTAAACGTTCTTTACGACCAAAAAAAGTAGAAATTATAGGTTCTTTGGGGGCTGTTATTTCTTCCTCTTTGTAGTACATTAGACTCCAATGGCCATCTTCGTCTTCTACAAGGGCACTTAAAGATTCTACCCAATCACCAGAGTTCATGTAAGTGAGTCCATCAATCTCACGAATGGCCGGCTGATGAATATGCCCACAGATGATGCCATCACAATCACGCGAGCGCGCCAGTTCGGTGAGTTTTTCTTCAAAATCAGAGATGTAGCTTACGGCAGCCTTCACTTTCAGCTTGATGACCTGCGACAAAGAATAATACGGCAACCCACGCCAAGTACGGTATTGATTGTAGAGTTTATTGACCCATAACAAAAAGGTGTAACCCATATCACCCAAGTAGGCCAACCATTTCAAATGTGTAGTGATGCTATCAAATACATCGCCATGCGTAACATAGAAACGTTTATCGCCAGATTTGAGAATATAATCTTTCCGAATCTGAAACTGCTTGCCCAGTTTGAGAGGCATGATCTGATCCATAAAATCGTCATGATTACCGCGCAAATAAATG
Source organism: Runella sp. (assembly GCA_046294665.1). Taxonomy (GTDB): domain Bacteria; phylum Bacteroidota; class Bacteroidia; order Cytophagales; family Spirosomataceae; genus Runella. The sequence continues at coordinate 3,060 of JBKBKL010000028.1, read as the reverse complement.
ACTTTGGTATTGTATTCGTCCATCATCTTGAGGACTGTCTTGAAAAAAGCCGTATGCTTCTTTTTCCAAGCACCGTATTTTTTGAGTTGCCAGCCGTCTATGATGTCGCCATTCAAGATAAGTTTGCGACATTTGTACTGTTTTAAGAAGTTGGTTACTTCTTTGGCCTTCGATCCGCTTGTACCTAAATGCAAGTCGGAGATAACAATGGTACGAAAATGAGTGGTGTTTTTCATGCCACCAAAAAAAATAAATGCTTTTTAATTGTTGATTATCAACTTTTTATGATTTCAATAACTTTCAACAACAAAACATAAAGATTTAGTAATAAATGGAGAATCCTGTTTTGATTTTTGGTGCTAAAGGCATCGCATTGGTCGCTTTAGATATTTTTCATCGTAACAACGTGGTAGTATATGGACTTTTGGACGACGACACCTCGCTACACAGTACCGAAATCGGCGAATACCAAATCTTAGGCAGCACCGACGACGACGGCTTCTTGAAACTCGTCGGCAAAAAATGTGAGGCTTTTGTGGCGGTAGAGGAGCGCGTAGTAAGGCGCAAACTCGTCGAAATGCTCAACGAACGCCGCCATGTCATGCCTGTCAATGCCATTCATGATACTGCGGTAGTATCTGCTTTTGCTCAAATCGGGCATGGCAACCTCATCGCTGCCCGTACTATCGTCAATGCGTCAGCTTCTATTGGGCATCATTGTATGCTCCAAACAGGAGTAGTAATAGAGCATGGTGCCGTCATCGAAGATTATGTCAATATCGGTGTAGGTAGCATAATAGGAGCAGGAAGTACTATCGAAAAAAACACCTTTATCGGGTCTGGTGCTATCATCATAGCAGGGGTACGCGTAGGGGCAGGTGCCAGCGTAGGAGCAGGCTCGGTAGTCATCGAAAATGTAGCTGCTGGAGCGCGGGTTTTTGGGAATCCTGCACAGAAAGTTTAAAGAAAAATCAATTTATCAGATAGCATTTTTTGAAACAAACACCATTGAATTGTATGAGTAAACCCTCTTTGGCACGTGGCACACGCGACTTTGGCCCCGCCCAAATGATTAAACGAAACTATATTTTCAAGACTATCCGAAGTATTTTTGAAAAATACGGATTCCAACCCCTCGAAACGCCGGCTATCGAAAATCTTTCGGTTTTGATGGGCAAATATGGTGATGAAGGCGACCAGCTCCTATTTAAAATCCTTAATTCCGGCAATTTTTCGGAGCATCTCACTGCCTCCGATTGGGACGAAGGCTACAAAAAATTGACCACCAAAATCGCCGAAAAGGGCCTTCGATATGACCTCACCGTACCCTTTGCGCGCTATGTAGTGATGAATCGCAGCGAGTTGGTAATGCCCTTCAAACGTTACCAAATTCAGCCAGTATGGCGTGCCGACCGCCCTCAGCGTGGCCGATACCGCGAGTTTTATCAATGCGACGCCGATGTAGTAGGCACTGACTCGCTCCTCTGCGAGGCCGAAATCGTCCTGATGATTCACGAAGTATTGCAAGGGCTGGGGATACAAGATTTCAAAGTCAAAATCAATAACCGCAAGATTTTGAGTGGCATCGCCCAAGTCATCGGTGCCCCCGGCCAAGAAGGGCCACTGTGTGTAGCCATAGACAAACTCGACAAAATAGGCCAACCAAAAGTCGAAGCCGAACTACAAGAACGCGGCTTTTCGGCAGAAACGATTTCACGACTTCAGCCCATATTTGAAATGACAAGCCAGCAAGAGAACCTTTTTGAAAGGCTATCACAATGGCTATCAGAGTCAGAAATTGGCCAAAAAGGAATCGAAGAGCTACGAGAAGTTTGGCAAAAAGTAGCATTGCTTGGCTTAGAAAATCCCCAAATCGAACTCGACTTGACGCTGGCACGAGGGTTAAGCTACTATACAGGAGCGATTTTTGAAGTCAAGGCTGGAGGAGTGCAGATAGGGAGTATTTCGGGAGGAGGCCGCTACGACAATCTCACAGGAGCGTTTGGTATGCCCGGACTTTCGGGCGTAGGTATTTCGTTTGGGGTAGATCGGATTTATGATGTCATGGAAGAACTCTCGCTTTTCCCCCAAAGCCACACCCAAAGCACACGCATCATGCTGACCCATTTCGACTCAGAAGCCGAACGCTACGGACTGGGTGTACTGGGCAAGCTACGCCAAGCAGACATCAAAGCCGAAATGTACCCCGATGCCTCCAAACTCAAAAAGCAGTTTGACTACGCCGACCGCAAGCAGATTCCGTATGTGGTAGTCATCGGCTCTGAAGAAATACAGACAGGGCTACTCTCGTTGAAAGATATGCAAACAGGTCAGCAAGAAAAACTGACCTTGGAAGAAATCGTAGCGAAAGTCCACTCAAGCCTTTGACCGAAAATAATCACTCCAAAATAAGTAAAAAGCCGATATTTCGTTTTTTTGTTGTCGGCTCTTCATGAGTCATTTTCAAGGTTTACTCATTTAATCATTCAACCCTCTATGATCCGCCGTCATTTTCTCCAAAAATCAGCCTTGGCAAGTGCCAGTTTGATAGCTGCCCCTATTTTGTCGAGCCAAGCCAAGCCTCTCCCAAAATTTGGCGTACAGCTTTACAGTGTTCGCGACCTCATGCCCAAAGATGCCAAAGGTACTATGAAGCAACTTGCCGCCATGGGCTACAAACAATTTGAAAGCTACGGTGGCCCCGATTTTTTGTGGGGCATGGCTCCCAAAGAATGTAAAACCTTCTTGGGCGATATGGGCGTAGAAATGGTCAGTACTCACTTCGACATGACCAAGGATTTAGACAAAAACATCGAACGTGGTGCCGAAGCAGGCCTCAAGTATATGCTTTGCCCCTATCTCGGCCCCCAAAAAACATTGGACGACTGGAAAAAGAAAGCCGAACTTTTCAACCAAGTGGGTGAAAAAGTAACCAAAGCAGGCATGAAGTTCGGCTATCACAACCACGATTATTCGTTCAAAGCCCTCGACGGGGTGATTCCTCATGAATTGCTATTAGCCAACACCGACCCCAAGTACGTCATGTTTGAGTTGGATTTG
>JBKBKL010000027.1:0-33474 GCA_046294665.1 Runella sp. | reverse complement strand
TCCTAGAGGCGCAACCTTTGTAGATAAGAAACACCCAAATAAACCGCCAAGCCTCCTAGAGGCGCAACCTTTGTAGATAAGAAACACCCAAATAAACCGCCAAGCCTCCTAGAGGCGCAACCTTTGTAGATAAGAAACACCCAAATAAACCGCCAAGCCTCCTAGAGGCGCAACCTTTGTAGAAATGGCCGATGTATTTTCACAAATCTATATTCACCTCGTTTTTTCACCAAAGCACCGTGAAGCATTGATAAATCCGATTTGGGAGGAACGCCTACACAAGTATATATGCGGTATCATCGAAAAACGTGGTCATAAGTTATTAGCAATAGGAGGAATGCCAGACCATGTTCATATTTTTCTTGGTCTTAAACCTGTCGAATCAATTTCTGATTTAGTAAAAGAAATCAAAAATGCTTCCAATGATTTTATCAAAAATGAAAAGTTGAGTTCTTTCAAATTTGATTGGCAAAACGGTTACGGTGTATTTTCTCATAGCCGTTCTCAAATAGACGCGGTTTGTAATTATATTTTAAACCAAAGAGAGCATCATCGCAAAAAGACGTTTCGAGAAGAGTTTATTAAATTTTGTGATGATTTTGGCATAGAAATAGGTCGTAAAGAATTTTTCACGTGGTTTGACGAGAGTTGTGCTTCTCCGAAGCACTAAGAAAGACTACATGAAACACCTAATTCTACAAAGGTTTTGGCTTCTCCGAAGCCCATATTCTAAACTAAGGTATGGTAGAAGCCCCACCTTTGTAGAAAAATAACACAACCCCCAATAAATCTTTCAGGCTTCGGAGAAGCCCCACCTTTGTAGAAAAACAACACAACCCCCAATAAATCTTTCAGGCTTCGGAGAAGCCCAACATTTAAAATAAACGAATAGAAATATGTCAAATCAACCCAAATCCTTATTCGACAAAGTGTGGGACGCACACGTTGTCCGCAAAATCGAAGACGGTCCCGATGTTTTTTTCATTGACCGTCATTTTATTCACGAAGTTACGAGTCCGGTAGCATTTTTGGGCTTGGAGAATCGGGGGGCGAGCGTGCTTTACCCAGAGCGTACCTTCGCCACTGCCGACCACAACACCCCCACTATCAATCAGCACCTACCTGTAGCCGATCCCCTATCGGCCAATCAACTCAAGGCATTGGAGTCTAATACCGCCAAGTACGGTATTTCGCACTGGGGACTGGGGCATCACAAAAACGGTATTGTCCACGTAGTAGGCCCAGAAAATGGCATTACACTTCCCGGCATGACCATCGTTTGTGGTGATTCGCATACCTCCACCCATGGAGCCTTTGGAGCGATAGCCTTTGGCATAGGTACATCAGAGGTCGAAATGGTACTGGCTACGCAGTGCATCATGCAGCCCAAGCCAAAGAAGATGCGTATCGTGGTCAATGGCCAGTTGGGTAAAGGCGTAATGCCCAAAGACGTGATCTTGTACATCATTTCGCAAATCTCTGCATCGGGTGCTACGGGCTATTTTGTAGAATATGCAGGTGACGTATTTGAGAATATGAGCATGGAAGGCCGCATGACCGTCTGCAACATGAGTATCGAGATGGGTGCTCGTGGTGGTATGATAGCACCCGACGAAACGACCTTTGCCTATCTGAAAGGCCGCGAGTTTGCTCCCAAAGGCGATGCTTGGGAGAAAGCCTTGTCTTACTGGAAAACGCTCAAAACCGATGAAGGTGTTGTTTTCGATAAAGAGTACGTATTTGAGGCCGCTAATATCGAACCCCAAATCACCTATGGTACCAATCCCGGACTGGGTACAGGCATCAGTCGGCCTATACCTAAAGCTGAACAAGTACTCGACGGCGCAGCTTCATTTGCCAAATCATTGCAATATATGGGCTTTGCCGAAAATGAGGAGATTGTGGGCAAGCCTATTGACTATGTATTTTTGGGTAGCTGCACCAATGGCCGCATTGAAGACTTTCGGGCGTTTGCCTCGGTAGTCAAAGGTCGCAAAAAAGCCGACAACGTTACGGCATGGCTTGTTCCCGGATCGCACATAGTAGAATCACAAATCAAAGAAGAAGGTATCTATGACATTTTAGTAGAAGCAGGCTTTGAGTTGCGTCAGCCCGGTTGCTCGGCTTGCTTGGCCATGAACGACGACAAAATCCCTGCCGGCAAATACGCTGTCAGCACTTCCAATCGCAACTTTGAAGGCCGTCAAGGACCGGGAGCACGTACGCTGTTGGCCTCTCCTTTAGTAGCTGCCGCTGCTGCCATAACAGGCAAAGTAACCGATCCAAGAACATTTTTGTAAAACAATTATAGACAAACAAATGGCATACGATAAATTCACGGTACTCCGCTCAACGGCAGTGCCGCTTCCACTCGAAAATGTGGACACCGACCAAATCATTCCAGCGCGTTTTTTGAAAGCCACCAAACGTGAAGGCTTCGGCGACAACCTCTTCCGCGACTGGCGATACAACACCGACGGCTCGCCCAAATCAGATTTTGTACTCAACAATCCCACCTATTCAGGCAAAATCCTTGTAGGAGGACGCAACTTCGGCTCCGGTAGCAGCCGAGAACACGCCGCTTGGGCTATCTACGACTACGGCTTTCGCTGTGTAGTATCGAGCTTTTTTGCCGATATTTTCAAAAATAACGCTATCAACATCGGCATCTTACCTGTACAAGTTTCGCCCGAATTTTTACATAAAATCTTTTCGGCCATCGAATCTGACCCTAAGACTGAATTGGAAGTGGACCTGCCTGCGCAAACCATTACCATTTTGGCCACAGGCGAGAGTGAGTCGTTTGGTATCAATGGCTATAAAAAACACAACCTCATCAATGGCTTCGATGACATTGATTATCTTTTGGCCATGAAAAACGAAATCGAGGCATTTGCCCAAAAAGCCCCATAATTTCCAAAGGAAGATTCTTGTATCAAATACAAATATGGAAATACCATTTTCAAAATCCCCCCATCGGGGGGCAGGGGGCTTTATCGAAATCATGGATACCACCCTGCGCGATGGCGAACAAACTAACGGTGTGTCGTTTTCGGCAGGCGAAAAACTGACAATAGCACAGCTACTGCTCGAAAAAGTCAAAATTGACCGCCTCGAAATCGCCTCAGCAAGGGTATCGGAAGGGGAGTTTCAAGCGGTCAAAAAGATTACGCAATGGGCTGCCCAAAATGGACATTTGGACAAAATTGAAGTCCTGACTTTCGTGGACGGGCACGTGTCTATCCACTGGATGCTCGAAGCGGGTGCCAAAGTAATGAACCTTCTCACCAAAGGCTCGCTCAATCACCTCACACACCAACTCAAAAAAACACCCCAAGAGCATTTTGCCGAAATCGAAAGTGTGATTGAATTGGCTCAAAAAAAAGGTATCATGGTCAATGTCTATCTCGAAGACTGGAGCAACGGAATGCGTAACTCACCAGAATATGTGTTTCAGTTTTTAGACTTTTTGACCCAGCAGCCCGTCCGGCGTATCATGCTCCCTGATACGTTGGGGGTGCTTACTCCGCATGAAACATTCGAGTTTGTAAGTCGAGTTTTAGGGCGATACCCCCACATTCATTTTGATTTTCATGCCCACAATGACTACGACTTGGCCACTGCCAATGTCCTCGAAGCCCTCAAAGCTGGGATTCATGGCATACATCTGACCGTCAATGGCATGGGCGAACGTGCAGGCAATGCCCCGCTGGCGAGTGTAGTCGCAGCGATGAATGATTTCATGCCAAATCTTAAAACCAAAGTCCAAGAAAAGTCTTTGTATGAGGTAAGCAAATTGGTCGAAACGTTTTCAGGTTTTAGAATCCCCGTCAATAAACCCATCGTTGGCGAAAATGTGTTCACCCAAACAGCGGGTATCCACGCCGATGGCGACAACAAAAACAACCTCTATTTCAACGATTTGATGCCCGAACGCTTCGGGCGAAAACGTCAGTACGCACTGGGCAAGACTTCGGGAAAGGCCAATATCGAAAAGAATGTCCAAGAACTGGGCATCAAACTCTCTCCAGATGAACTACGCAAAGTTACGCAACGCATCATCGAACTTGGCGACCGCAAAGCGACCGTTACCAAAGAAGACCTGCCCTACATCATCTCCGACGTACTCAACAGCGCAGCGATTGAGGAAAAAGTAGTTATCGAAAATTACGTCTTGACTCATTCCAAAAATCTGCGTCCTTCGGCTACCTTGCTTATCCGTATCAATGGCCAAACCTACGAAGAAAATGCCCAAGGCGACGGCCAATATGATGCCTTTATGAATGCTCTCAAGAAAATCTATCAACGCAAACAAATCACACTACCTATGCTGACGGACTATGCCGTAAGAATTCCACCCGGAGGCAAGACGGACGCTCTTTGCGAAACAGTCATCACTTGGAACCTCCACAATCGCGAAATCAAAACCACAGGCCTCGACTCTGACCAGACGGTTTCGGCTATCAAAGCCACGCAAAAAATGTTGAATTTAATTCATTCTTAACCCTTCAATCCATTTTTTTACCACGGAGTTTCACAGAGTTATGGCACGAAGTTACACTGAGTTTGATGAGATGACAGGTAATATTTTGAAATGTGCTTACGATGTACACACAAAATTAGGACATGGCCTTTTGGAAAATGCTTACAAGGAATGTGTATACTATAAACTACGGACATCTGGGCTTCTTGTTGAAAAAGAGAAAGAAATGCCTTTGATTTTTGAGGGCGTTAAACTCGAATGTGGTTACAGAATCGATCTTTTGGTTGAAAACACAGTAGTTCTCGAACTCAAATCAGTAGAGGTATTAAACGACGTTCACACGGCTCAAGTGCTTACATACATGGGTCTTGGCAGTTTCAAAATCGGCTATTTATACTCGTTAAAAATTGATTCGAAAAAACCTGATATGTTTCTTATGATTATCAGATGGTTACATCGTTATCTTTTCTCAAACCTATGAGGTTTAAGTATAATAAATTTCAACGTAAGCAGCTTACGTAACGACATTAAGCGATATGTCCTCTGAGAACTCCGTGCCAAAACTTGGTGTTACTCCGTGGTAAAAATAAAACACAAACAATGAAAAAACACATTCTCGTAGTGCCCGGCGACGGTATCGGGCAAGAAGTAACAGCCGTCGGCAAACAAATTTTGGAGCGAATCGCTTCTAAATTCGGCCATGAGTTTACATTCGACGAAGCACTCATCGGCCATGTGGCTATCGAAGCTACTGGCAATCCTCTTCCCGACGAAACCCTTGTCAAAATGCGCGCCTCTGACGCTATTTTGTTTGGTGCTGTTGGCCACCCTAAATACGACAACGACCCCTCGGCCAAAGTACGCCCAGAGCAAGGGCTGCTGCGTATGCGTAAAGAACTCGGCCTTTATGCCAATCTACGCCCCATCAAACTATTCGACGAACTCCTCGAGGCATCGAGCATCAAACCCGAAATCTTGCGAGGGGCCGATATTTTGTTTTTCCGCGAACTGACCGGCGATGTTTACTTCGGCAAACGCGAACGCTTAGATGATGGCAACACCGCCTACGACACCATGATTTACAGCAAATACGAAGTAGAGCGCATAGCCCGCAAAGCGTTTGAAGCTGCTCGTACCCGCAGCAAAAAACTCATGTCGGTTGATAAAGCCAACGTACTCGAAAGCAGCCGCCTGTGGCGCGAAGTGATACAATCCTTAGCACCCCAATACCCCGATGTCGAAGTAGAGCATCAATTCATAGACGCAGCGGCTATGCTGCTCATCAAAGATCCCAGACGCTTCGATGTCGTCGTAACGGGCAATCTTTTCGGAGATATTTTGACCGACGAAGCCAGTCAAATTGCAGGTTCTATGGGAATGCTCGCCTCCGCTTCCGTAGGCGATAGTACTGGTGTATATGAACCTATCCATGGCTCTGCCCACGACATCACCGGAAAAGGTGTAGCCAACCCACTGGCCTCGGTGCTTTCGGCAGCGTTGTTGCTCGATATTTCGTTTGGCTTGAAGGAAGAATCCAACGCCATCATAGCTGCCGTAGATGCCGTTTTGAAAGCAGGATTCCGCACCCGCGACATTGCCAACAGCACCACTACTGCCGACAAAATTCTTGCGACTCAGGCTATGGGTTCGGCATTGATGAACTATATTTAGAGGTAATTTGAGATTAGAATTTCATTAAAAAAACCTTAATATTCGTTTAGCAAAGAAAAGCGCAAGTGGCTTAATAACAGCCATTTGCGCTTTTTGTTTTTTGACAACCCTCCATTTTTAAATAGTAAACTACCTTATGTTATTGATTTCATCAATAGCCCCTCAAAACATTATGGAGGCAGTTCTGTTTAACTTAAACATTAAAATACATTTCAAAAGTTAAACAAAATTTAACCAAACTAAATCCAATGACAAAAAATCTATGGCTTGCTCTACTGCTGCTGGTAGGGGGTATAGGGCAAATTTGGGCGCAAGAACGCTCGGTAAGCGGCCGTGTAACATCGGGAGAAGATGGCTCACTCCTACCGGGAGTCAATGTCGTAATCAAAGGGACTACTCGTGGTGTCAATACCGACTTAGAGGGTAACTTCAAAATCAATGTACCAGACAAAGCAGTTCTTGTGTTTAGTTATGTGGGTTTTACGCCTAAAGAGGTAGCTGTAAACAACCTTTCCACACTCAATGTAACATTGGAGCCTGATACCCGGACTTTGAGTGAGGTAGTCGTAACGGCACTCGGTATTCAAAAAGAGAAAAAAGGGTTGGGTTTTTCCGAACGTTCTATCAACAATGACGAACTGACCGTTGCGCGTACTACCAACGTAGCCAATGCACTCTCAGGAAAAATTTCAGGGGTACGTATTGCTGGCAACAATGGTATGACAGGTTCGGCTTCAGCCATTTTTATTCGTGGGTTTACTACGTTTACTGGCTCCAACCAGCCTTTGTTTGTGATTGACGGTATTCCGATTGATAATGGCGGTGGCTCTCAAGCCTCACAGACGGGGGTATCAAACTCTAACCGTGGTATTGACATCAACCAAGATGATATCGAAAACATGACCGTCTTGAAAGGGCCTGCGGCTGCGGCTCTTTATGGTTCGCGTGCTGCGGCAGGAGCTATTATCATTACTACCAAAAAAGGGAAAGCCAATCTCAACAAGAAAAATACAGTAAATTATATCGGTTCTTACAATGTTGTAGAAGTCAATCGTTTTCCGGAATACCAAAATGAATTTGCAAGGGGTACATCTTTGACCGGAGCCGGAGTACCTCAAGCACCAGTGTTTCAGCCCAATGCCGACCAAAGTAACTGGGGGCCACCCATTGACGGACGATTAGTACCAAGTGCTTACTCTGCCGCCGACCGTGCGCTGTTTGGATTGCCCGACCAAGTACCTTTGACAGCCTTCCCCAACAACGTGCGCGATATGTTTCGTAGAGGCTGGAATGCTCAACATAATTTGAGCTTTTCGGGTGCCACCGATAAATCCAACTACTATTTTTCTTACAATAATTTGCAAGAAAAAGGCTTTATGGAAGGTAATAATCTGACCCGTCATACCATCACAGCCAATGCCAGTTCGCAGCTTACACAGAAGTTGAATATCGGTACTAATATACAGTATATCAACAACTCCTCCAATCGTAGCCAAATCGGAAATCAGTTGTCAAACCCTCTTTTCCGTGGGTGGTTCTTGCCGCGCGATTATGACTTGAAAAACGAACCATGGGTTCGCCCCGATGGCTCGCAGGTTTATTTTAATGCCAACACCGACCACCCTTTCTGGACACTGCGAAACAACCTTTATTCAGACGAGCGTAATCGTTTGTGCCAGTGCCGATTTGAGCTACAAAGGTTGGGCCAACTTGGCACTTACAGGTCGTAACGACTGGTCGTCCACCTTCACTGCCGGCAATCGTAGCTACTTCTACCCTTCTGTTTCTGGTAGTTTAGTATTGACCGAAATGCTCCCAAGTATCGCCAGCGAAAACTTCTTGAGTTTTGCCAAAATCAAAAGTAGCTGGGCAAAAGTAGGACGAGTGGCTCCACTTTTTGCCACCAGTACATATTATAGTGCTGCCAATCCTGCCGATGGCTTTGGTCCACAAATTGTATTTCCATTCTTAGGATTACAGGGACGTACATTGGATAACGTAGCTGGAAACCCCCAACTTGGTCCAGAGTTTACTCGTAGCTTTGAGATAGGAGCCGATGTCAAATTTTATAAAAACAGAATAGGGTTAGAAATTACTTACTTCAACACTCGCTCGACCGACATTATCTTGGGTGTACCTATTGCAGCGGCCTCTGGTTTTACTTCTCAAGCTCGCAATGCGGGAGAGCTTAAATCTTATGGGGTTGAATGGGACTTAAACATCAAAGCCATCCAAGCCAAAGACTTCAAATGGGACATCAGCTTCAATGGTGCAAGAATCCGCAATGATGTCATTCAACTTGCCCCCGGTGTACAAAACATCTCTCTTGGGCCATTTACTACCGCTGAAGGACGTATCCAAGCAGGATTGCCTTACGGAACGATCTTCGCCAATACGCTTTTGCGCACCCCACAAGGCCAACTGGTTGTCAATGCTAACGGTTTGCCGGTGGCCGATACCCGTGGCTTACAACAAGTAGGCGACCCTAACCCTATCTGGACGGGTGGTGTCGTCAATAACTTCTCTTACAAAGGCTTTAATCTCAACTTCTTGATTGACATCAAAGTGGGTGGCGATATTTTATCGCGTGTGATCGGTGATTTGCGTCGTACCGGAACTGGTATTGAGACTGTTTCTCAGCCACGCTTGGGTGCTGATGGGCTGCCTCTCCGCAACTATGTGATAGACGGTGTAGTGGGTGGTTTGAACCCCGACGGGACAATCCGTGTGGACGGACCAAACACTACTGCTATTACGGCACAACAATACTGGTCAAGTTTGTATGCTTTCAACTTCCCCGGTATGTATGTCATGGACGGTTCTTGGACTCGTCTGCGTGAGGCCAGTTTTTCTTACAGTGTACCTAAGTCGTTGTTGAACAAAACTCCTTTCGGCAGTATGGAAATCGGCTTCAATGGACGTAACCTCCTGCTTTGGACCAAAGTACCGTACATTGATCCAGAAGTGAGCATTGGTACAAACAACGGCAATACGCAAGGTATTGAGTTCAACACCCTCCCGCAATCACGCACTATGGGTATTTTTGCTAAGTTCTCATTCTAATCCAATCTCTTACCAATTAAAGCAATGAAATTTTCACATAAAAAATCAATCTTACTTGCATCACTGATTAGTGTGCTATGGATGGGTGTCGGCTGCGAAAGAGTACTTGATGTAAACGTTGATCCCAACCGTACTACTTCCAACCCTCCTAACTTGATTCTCACGGCTGCTCAAGCACAGTTGGGATTTTCGATGGGAGCAGATTTAAATCGTTTTACGGCTCTTTTCTCACAGCAAATCGCCGCTCAAAATGGCCGCCAAACAGAGGCTTGGGACGTTTATGTCATTCAACCTACTGAAGTAAACAATTTGTGGAGAGGTAATATGTATGCAGGTCTTTTTGCTGATTTAGAAGAAATCATCAAAAAAGGCAACGATATTCACCCAGCCTATTTGGGTATCTCCAAAGCAATGAAAGCATTTGGTTTTGCATTGGTAACAGACCTTTGGGGCGATGTCCCTTTTACGGAGGCTCTCAAAGGAGTCGAAAATACCCAGCCTGCTCCCGACCGCTCTCAAAACATCTATCCAGCTTTGATTTCTTTGCTCGATGAGGCCATTGCCGACCTTCGCAAGACTTCACCACTGGTAGCTCCTGCCAACGATGACTACATCTACGCAGGTAATACCCAACGCTGGATTCGTTTTGCCAATACCCTCAAACTGCGTCTTTTCTTGCACATGGCCAATGCACAGGGTTTCAATGTCAATACTGTTCAGCAATTTATAGCCAACACCCCTGCGACTGATTTTATGACGGCCAATGCTGATAATTTCCGTATGCGTTTCGACAATGTGGCTCAACGCCAAAACCCAATACACCAATTCATTGTGTTGCGTACTGATGATATTTGTACAAGCTCCACCATGATCAACCTAATGAATGGCAAAGCTGACCCACGTCGGGCTACTTATTTTACTCCTTCACCGTTTAGTCCTGCTGCTTTGGCATCGCCTCCTACTGGCAATACTGGCTATGTAGGGCTACGTAATGGTACAGCAGGTGGCGGAGTAAATAATAACCTATCTCGTATTCATACATTTATTCGTGGAGCCGTAACCTCCACCACCATACCTCCGGGACCTGCATTAGGTGTAGCTGGATTGGCATACACCGGCAATGCTCCTTTGAATATGCTCACTTTTGCAGAATATAATTTTATCCGTGCTGAAATGGCTCTCCGCTATGGTGCCGCTGGCAATGCCGAAGAACTTTATCGGGCAGGTATTCAGGCTTCTATGGCCGATGCGGGTGTCCCTGCTGCTCAGATTACAGCTTATTTGGCTACCCCGGCCGGCACGCTCGGAACAGGTACCGACGCACTTCAAAAACTCATTGAAGAAAAATATGTAGCCAATTTCTTAGTAGCCATTGAGCCTTGGAACGACTGGAGACGTACAGGTTTCCCGACGTTGCAACCTATCCCGGCTACTGCCAATCCGGGTAATAATGGCCGCTTCCCAAGAGCGTTGCCTTATCCGCAGCAAGAAGTTGATGCCAACCCCAAACTCAAAGAGATTCAACGCAACAACCTCAGCGAACGCCCTGTGTACTGGGATACTCGCACCACAGGTCAGCAATAAGAATTTTAGTTAGATGAAGAAAGCCAGAAAGAGAGCCGACCTTGTTGGCTCTCTTTTTTTACATCTCCCCCTCAACCCCTAATCCAAACAATGCAAAATCGTACTTGACAGGGTCGTGGGGGTCGAGTTGGCGGAGATTTTCGGTAAGTTCCAAAGCCGTGAGCCAATTGGTAGCAGGACGGTGAATCAGCCCCAGTTTACGGGCTACACGCTCCACGTGTACATCACAGGGGCATACCAATTGGCTGGGCTTGATGCGAGTCCAAAGTCCAAAGTCCACACCGCAACTATCTTGCCGAACCATCCACCGTAAAAACATATTTAATCTCTTACAAGACGACTTACGAGCGGGCGTAGCGATGTGCTTGCGAGTACGTGGAGGGAAATCTTCGAGCGAAAAAAACAGATCGTGGAACTTGGCTAAACTTTGCTCGACCGTGGCATCTTCGGGCGAAAGGCCCTTTAAAAAAGCGGCTTCGAGCGTATCGTAATGGCGGTAGAATTGCTGAAAAAACTGCAAAAAGTAGAGCGTATCGGTAGTGTTGAAGGTACGATGCTTGAAACTAAGGAAGCGTTTTAGGTCGGCTTCAGTATGATTTTTGACAAAATCATAAGGCGCACCCTCCATGAGTTGTATCAACTCCTCGCACTTTTTGATGATGGTTTTGCGCTGCCCCCAAGCTAAAACGGCTGCCCAAAAACCCATGATTTCGATGTCTTGGCGTAGCGTAAACCGATGCGGAATACTCACAGGGTCGTGAGGGATAAAATCGGGGCGATTGTACTGTACTACTTTTTCTTCGAGAAGGTCAGCCACATACGACGGAATCAAATGCGCTTACCTCCTTTCAAAAGCCACGCCATACCTTGAGAAAGCCCCGAAAAAATACTCACCAAAAGAGTAAACACAAACGTAAAAACGGCAATAAAGGGGTAAAAAAGCGTAAAAGCTACGCTCCATATACGATAACCCAATGAGGCTTTGATGCGTTGGTTTTCTTGCTGGCGAAATGATGGCATGACCGAAAATGTGTTTTTCTACAAATTTCGTAGATTGCGTTTAGAAATCAAAGCCTACCTCTATGTTTGAGCATCGTCGCCAAAAAGTTATTCCCTTGTTCCTCTTCCGAAAACGTGTCATCAAATATGCTTTTGTGGCTTTTTCAATCATCGTAGTTGCGTGGTTTTTGGGAGCATTGGGCTATCGCTACCTTTCTACGCCTGCGTTGGGTTGGGTAGATGCCTTCTACAACGCTGCTATGATTTTGGGAGGCATGGGGCCAGTAGATATATTAACCAACGATGCCGCCAAAATCTTTGCCTCTTTGTATGCGTTATTCAGTGGTATTGCTTTTTTATCTGCCGGTTCGATATTATTTGCCCCTTTTGTTCATCGTTTTTTACATCTCTTGAACGTAGATGAATCTGACCACACCCATTCTTAAAACATACCTTCGCCGACTGACCAACCTCAGCACGCGCAATCGCTCTTTATTGCTCACCTCCCTCCCTATCGAGCAGTATTTAGATTGGAAAAGCCTCGATTTTCTGACTAATCGCTCTGCTTATGAGGTATTGGCGGAGGTCATTGCCCAAAAGAAAAGCATTACACTCTGCCAACGGTTGGACAGCCGTTTTGAAAAAGTCAATGAAATCAGCAAAAGGCTTGCTAAAATAGCCCGTACAGAGAGTTTTATCAAAGAAGAACGTGGCTCCGAAGACTTGTATGTAGGCTACCCGTTTGTACGGGGGAAATTTGCCGATGGCACACCTGTCCATGCCCCATTGATATTTTTTCCTGTTACGCTTTATCTCAACTCTGACTCCAATGAGTGGCAACTCCGTCGCCGTCCCGAAGCAGCTTCGCTCAACCGAAGTTTCTTGTTGGCTTACAGTCATTTCAATCAAATACGAGTAGGCGACGAATGGCTCGAAACCAATCTCGACGACTTGAGCCGCGATGCGTTGGTATTTCGTACCGAGTTGTACGAATTGCTCAAAAACAGCCCTATCACACTTCATTTCAACCAAGATATTTTTCAAAACCAACTCCAGTATTTTGATTCTGTTTCCAAATCAGATTTGGACTTGCTCGAACGCAACGGCCAACTCAAACTTTACCCCGAGGCCGTGCTCGGCATATTCCCCCAAGCAGGGAGCTATCTTGCCCCCGACTACGAGGCGTTGATTGAGAAGGCAGAAGGTAGAAGGCAGGAGGTTGAGGATACAAGGCAGGAGGCAGGAGACAGAAGGCAGGAGATACATCATACATCATACATCATACATCATATACCAATCAAAGAAGACCAAACCCTCACTGCACTACCTCAAGATGCTTCGCAGGAGTTGGCCTTGAAGCGTATCAAACAGGGTACGTCAATGGTGGTGCAAGGCCCTCCGGGGACAGGCAAATCACAACTGATAGCCAATCTCATCACCGATTTTACGGCCAAAGGCAAACGTGTACTTCTGGTTTGTCAGAAAAGGGTCGCCTTAGACGTGGTATATAACCGTTTGGCAGAAGTGGGTATGTCGGCATTTGTAGCGTTGGTGCATGACTTCAAAAATGACCGTGCGGCTTTGTACCGACAACTCGAAAGCCAAATCGAGCAAGTTGAAGGCTACCAATCTCAAAATCGGCAGTTGAACGCTATCATGTTGGAGCGGGAGTTTCGGCAGGTTAGTCGTCAGATAGAGCAAATCTCAGCGGAATTGGAAACCTTCCGATCGGCACTTTTCGACGATTCCGATTGTGGCCTTTCGCCCAAAGAGTTATACCTGACGTGCTGCCTTCAAGAGCCTTACATTTCCTTGCCAAATTTCAAAAATTTTCGCTTTGACCATCATACAGAGTCCCTCAAACAAAAACTACATCAATTCCAACAATACCGACAATACTTGCCCCATACCCACCCTTGGGGGCAGCGGGTCAGTTTTGCCCACTTCAATTTTTCACAAATCGGGCAGATTCGCGGCACTTTACTGGATATACTCGATTGGGCAGAAAATTGTAAAATACGCTTGGCCTCTTTGGCTGGTTTTGAACAAATGACTTTTACCGAACTTCCTCCCAAAGAAACATTTGAAGCCTTTGGCGAGGAGAGTTCGATACTGCAAGACAAGGTAAATTGGGAATTATTTCAGCAATTTTTGAAAGGCTTTTGGGATAAAAAAAGGCTGTCTCAATTACAAAAAATTGAAACCAAAATCGGCCAACTACATAGGGAGGGGCTATTGGGTACTGAAGCTAAAACGGTGGAGTTGATGACTTTGAAAGTACGCTTAGAAAGCCTCATCGAAGCTCGTAAAAACCCTTTCAAATGGCTTTTCTACGGCGATAAAGCTGTTTTCAAAAGCATTGCCCAACGCTACGGCTTGGGACTTAGACTGGGCGATTTGTATCAACTTTTGGCATTGTTGGAACGTCGTATCGAATGGCAACGACAAGTGGAAAAATTGACGAGCCTGACGAGTTGCTCGTTTCAGAATGAAAACTTCCAAGAAACCCAACATCAAGTAGCAAACTTCTTCGTCAATTTCAAAAAGGTCAATGATTTTTATCAAAAATGGCAGCTACAACAGCCTTCTCTTATCGCGCTGGCCAACTCTTCGGCCACTATGGAGGCATTGACCCAACAAGTCAAAAGTCTTCTGGAACTTGCTTCCCAAACGCAGGCCAAATATCAACATTGGAAAAAATGGCTGACTGAAAGCCAAATCTTGGAAGCCCAAAAAGCAGAAAAAAATCGTTTGCTTATCACTTCTTTGGAAAAAGATTTTGACCTGCTGGTCGAAATGGATAGGCTGCTCGAAAGTCTTTCGCCAAGCGAGTATGAGTTGTTACAAATGCTTTCTCAACAAAATACAGGAGATATAGTCGCCCTTTTCGACAATTCGCTCCGGCTCGAATGGTTGGCGTATTTGGAAGAAAAGCAGCCGTTGTTGCGTATGGTTTCTTCTTTGAAAATCAGCCAGTTGGAAGATGAGCTACAAAAATCAATCGCTCGCAAAGAAGCCCTTAGCCGTGAGATTTTGGCCATACAACTCCGTGAGCAAACTTATCGAGAGTTGGAGTACAACCGCCTCCAAAACATCGTTACCTACCGTGATTTACGGCATCAAGTAACCAAAAAACGCAAAATATGGCCGCTACGTAGACTCTTAGAGCATCATGCCGACGAAGTATTCAGGCTCGTGCCCTGTTGGTTGGCTTCGCCCGAAACTGTTTCAGCGATTTTTCCGTTGGAAGAAGGGATTTTTGACTTGGTGGTTTTCGACGAAGCCTCACAATGCTATGCCGAATACGGTATTCCGGCCATGTATCGCGCCAAACAAATGGTAGTGGTGGGCGATAGCCAGCAGTTGCAGCCTTACGACTTGTACCGCCTCCGCTACGATGCCGAAAACCCCGACGAACTGCCCGAACTGGAAGTAGAATCACTGTTGGATTTGGCCAAACAAACCCTCCCCGAAACTACGCTTCAAGGACATTATCGAAGTCGATCGTTGGAGTTGATTGATTTTTCCAATCGTTATTTTTATCGCAACAAACTCCAACTTCTGCCCCATTACGACGACATCAATCAAGCCCGTTCGGCCATTACTTACCACAAACTTGACGGTGTTTGGGAAAATAACCGCAACCTCACTGAAGCCCAAAAAGTAATCGAACTTTTGAAGGATTTTGGGCAATATCAGACCCAAAAAACGGTAGGGGTGGTTACGTTCAATTTTCCCCAACAACACCTCATCGAAGAACTGCTGGGAGAGTTGCCGCGACCGTTGTTTATCAAAAACATCGAAAATGTACAAGGCGATGAATGTGATATTTTGGTATTGTCGGTAGGCTATGCGCCCGATGCCCGTAGCCGAATACGACTTCAGTTTGGGAGTTTGAATGTGCAAGGAGGCCAAAACCGCCTCAATGTGGCCGTTACGAGGGCACGTGAGCGCGTGGAGTTGGTTACGAGTCTGTGGCCGTGGCAGTTGGACGTAGAAAATACTACTCACGACGGACCCAAACTTCTGAAAGCCTACTTACAGTATGCGTTGGAGGTATCGGAAGGAAAATATCGGCCCCAACCCACAGTCGAAACGCACTATCGAAATGAATGGAGTTTGAAGAAAAAATTACAAAAGGTTGAAAATAATGGTCAAAATTTGACAGAAACATTACCATTTGCCGACCTGACCGTTTTGAAAAACAACCGCTACCAAAGCCTTCTCCTGACCGATGACGAACTCTACCAGCAAGCTCTTTCGGCCAAAGATGCCCATGCCTATCAGCTTGTACATTTGAAAAATAAAGGCTGGACATATAAGCGTTGTTGGAGTCGAAATTTTTGGAAAAGTGGAGAAATAAAATGACATCAGTACTTCAAATGTAGATATATTTGAATGTCCAAAAATCATACTTTCATGTCTAAATCTTTTCCTTTTTCGGTACGCTTGGCAGGTTGGCTGATTTCGTCGGTTGTCATCGTTTATATTTTATACATCTTGCGCGACACCTTGATTCCGCTGACTTTTTCGGTGTTGTTTGCTGTTTTGCTTTATCCTGTATGCGCACGTCTGGAGCGATGGCGCGTACCCCGCATCATGGCGATTACGTTAGCCATGATACTTTTTTTTGCAGCATTGGTAGGATTGGTATATTTAGCCTCTACACAGATAGTTACCTTCGGTGAAGAACTTCCCAAACTCGAAAAAAAAGTAAATTATTGGATAGACCAAGGACAAGATTTTTTGGCTGAGCAGTTTGGCTTGAGCCGTGGCAAACAACTTACCGAAGGTCGTAAATATTTAACCGAAGCCCTCAAAAATAGTGCTTCTATCCTTACGGGAGCAGTAGCTACTACCACAGGCACTTTGGCTACTGCTTCTTTAGTGCCACTTTACGTTTTTTTCTTTTTACTTTATCGAGATTTTTTTCGGTCATTTTTTTATAAACTTTTCAATAGCCGTCATAAACGCTTAGTGGATCAAGCGACCCGACGTGTATATGAAGTGATTCAAGGCTATTTGGTGGGTATGTTATCCGTTATTTTGATAGTAGGTATCCTGAACTCTACTGGGCTGCTTTTATTGGGAGTTCCTCATGCTATTTTCTTTGGTTTTTTTGCAGCGTTTTTATTATTACTGCCTTACATTGGCTTATTGATTGGCTCTATCCTTCCTGCTTTGATGGCTCTCATCGCGATGGATTCGCCACTATATGCGTTGGGAGTATTAGCTGTGTTTGGGTTTATTCAAGTCTTGGAGGGCAACTTCATCACCCCCAATATCGTAGGCTCCAAAATCAGCGTTAATCCTTTGGCGGCTATCATCGCCTTGTTGCTGGGGGGGCAGTTGTGGGGTCTTTCTGGGTTGATTTTGGCTTTGCCCATTACTGCTATCGCCAAAGTGATTTTTGATGTAGTGCCTGCTTTGAAGCCCTTTGGATATGTACTTGGTGAAGCCGAAGATTGGAAACCCCCTATCAAAATCAATTTGCCCAAATTTCCTCACGAGTCATAAAACAATCCAGTCAATAATCTCCAAAAAAGCCTCCTAAGGGGCGCAACATTTGTAGAAAAAAAATGAAAAAATATTTGACAGTAGGTCTTTTTTTCTGTGCAATCCTCTTTGCTTTTCGGCCTCAGCACAATACCCCTCTGCCCAAAGAAACCCTCTCGGAGTATGGTTTTTTTGAAGGGAAATTGGCCGACCAAAAACCAGCCGAAGGGGTTGTACCTTATCAACTCAACACGCCTCTATTTTCGGACTATGCCGAAAAACTACGCTTCGTCAAACTCCCCCAAGGCCAAAGTGTAACCTACAACCCCGACAAGGTGCTGGAGTTTCCGGTGGGTACGGCTATCATCAAAACTTTTTATTACCCACACGATTTTCGTCGTCCGGAAGTTGGGCGGCAGCTTATCGAAACCCGCTTACTTCTGCATGAACCCGACGGCTGGAAAGCCCTCGAATATGTCTGGAACGACGACCAAACCGAAGCCTACCTCGAAGTAGCCGGCGACACCAAAAACGTCAGTTGGATTCATACCGACGGCAAAAAACGAAACCTTGCCTACACGATCCCCAACCTCAACCAATGCAAAGGCTGCCACAATCGCGACGAAAAAATGACCCCCATCGGCCCATCGGCACGCCAACTCAACGGGGCAATGACATTTGGCGAACATACTGAAAATCAATTAATTTATTGGAAAAACAAAGGAATTTTGACAGGCTTGCCCGCATTGGAAGAAGTACCCAAAGCCGCCGTATGGAACGATCCAAACACCGGAACGGTAGCCCAACGCGCCCGTACTTGGCTCGACATCAACTGCGCCCACTGCCACAACGACCACGGCCCTGCCAAAACTTCAGGCTTAGACTTGAGCTATCACGAAACAAACCCCACACGAATCGGCATACACAAACCTCCCGTAGCCGCCGGACGAGGTGCTGGAGGACGGCTGTATAGCATCGTGCCTGGGCAGCCCGACAAATCTATTTTAGTCTATCGCCTCGACTCTACTGACCCCGGCGAAATGATGCCCGAACTGGGTCGCAAAACCACCCATACCGAAGGCGTAGCCCTTGTGAGAGAGTGGATTAAGCAATTGAAGTAAATTTGGCCAATTAACTTTTTGGTACTAATATTGCCCTCACGTAAAACCTCAACTTTTTATTGATAAAATACACTATACCCTTCATTCCTTCATGGCTTATCTTCGCGCTTTACTGAGTCTTTTGGTAGCTGGTGGACTTACTTACCTGCTCAATCGGCCCGTTGCTGTACTACCTGCTTTAGGTCCTTTTTTTAGCCCCTTTACAGGCTTCTGGCAAAATGCCGATGCCCCCCTAAAACTACCTCCTGCCGATGTAAAAATGCAGGGGCTAAAAGGCGAAGTAGTCGTAAAATACGATGACAACGGCGTACCGCATATTTTTGCCGACCATGACGAAGACCTATACTTTGCCCAAGGCTACGTCATTGCCCGCGATCGGCTCTGGCAAATGGATTTTTATAGCCGCGTAGCCGAAGGACGTATCAGCGAAATCGTAGGACCGATCGCCCTCGAAGCCGACCGCCACAATCGCCATTTGATGATGCGAGAAGGAGCAAGGCAGTTGGTTGAAAATTATTTGAAAGACCCCCGTTCCAAAATGGTGGCTGAACAATATTCGGCAGGAGTCAATGCCTATATCGCTCAAGTATCCTACAAAGATTTGGCCATCGAATACAAAATTTTAGGGTATCGCCCCGAGGCGTGGTCGCCTTACAAAACGGCTTTGGTAGAGATGCTCATGCGCAAAGACATGAATGCAAGAAGCGATGACTTCCGAATGTCGAACGCTTTAGCCAAATATGGTAAGGCTATCATGGACGATTTGTTTCCGAACTATCCAACTGAAGAATCGCCCATTATTCCTGCCGGTACGAAGTGGGACTTTGCACCCGTAGCCGTACCTAAAGTACCGGAGATGATACAAGCGGCATTGTCGCAGCTTTCTATTGAAACCGAAAACCCTGCCATTGGCTCCAACAACTGGGCAGTACATGGCTCTCGCACAGCCACAGGGCTGCCACTCTTAGCCAACGACCCCCACTTGGGGCTTTCGCTGCCTTCGATTTGGTATCAAATGCAGTTGGTATCACCTACGGTCAATGTGTATGGAGTATGCGTACCAGGGTGGCCGGGGATTGGGATAGGATTCAATAAAGATGTGGCATGGGGGCAAACCAACGTTGGTTCTGATGTTTTTGACTTGTACCAAATCAAGTTCAAAGATAGCACCATGCGTGAGTATTGGTACGATGGGAAATGGCGCAAAACCACTATGAAAATAGATACTATCAAAGTAAAGGCATTGCCACAACCAGTGATAGATACCATATTTTATACTCACCATGGCAGCGTAGTTTATAATCCAGGCAAGAAACAATTTGACAGCAATATTCCTTACGGTCATGCCCTCAAATGGTCGGGGAGTTTGGGGGGAAACTCAATTTTAGCACTCTACATCGGCAACCGTGCCACAAATTTTGAAGATTACCTGGCCTTTAAAAAATATCTGGAAGCACCCGCCTTCAACATTGTTTTTGCTTCCAACGCAAACATCATTGGTATTGCATCACAGGGTAAATTTCCGCTCAAATGGAAAGAACAAGGTAAGTATATCCTCGACGGCTCCAACCCCGCTCACGATTGGAAAGACTATATACCGATGGACCATAACCCCATCGTACGAAATCCTGCTCGTGGCTTTGTCAGTTCGGCCAATCAGTTTCCTGTTGATCCAACTTATCCTTACTATTTGGGCTGGAAATTTGCCCCTGCCGAGCGTGGCATACGTATCAATGAGCGGCTGGCCAATATGCAAAAAGCTACCCCTGATAGCTTGAGAATACTACAAAACGACAATTTCAACATAGAAGCACGACGTATTTTGCCCGATTTACTCAAAATCTTGTCGGAGGATATAAGTATCAATACGATGCCTTCTTATCAAGCCTTGACTCGATGGAATTTACGCAATGACCCCAACGAAATAGGAGCCACGATTTTCGAGCGATATGTGAGAGAACTTCGCACCGCAGTTTGGGAAGATGATTTCCCAATGAAAGATGAAAAAAGCCCCATGTTACACCCCACCCGCGACCGCACTTGGACACTGCTCCAAAAACAGCCTACATCTCGCTGGTTTGACGATACCCGCACGGCAGATAAGGTAGAAACCGCCTCTGATATTGTAAAAAAAACCTTCAAGGCTACCATTGATTCTCTTACACTCAAATACGGCCCCATCAATCCCCAAACGTGGGCTTGGGGCAAAGCCAAAGGAACAACTATCAAACATTTGGTACCATTGTTCAAGTCTTTCTCTCGTAGTGATATTTGGATAGGGGGAGGAGCAAATATCGTCAATGCTACTACCGATACACACGGGCCGTCGTGGCGTATGGTGGTACAACTCGACAAAGAATGGCCCAAAGCTTACGGCATATATCCAGGAGGTCAATCGGGTAGCCCGGGGAGTCATCTTTACGACAACATGATAGACACTTGGGCCAAAGGAGAACTCAATGAGTTGATTTTCTTGAAATCAAAAGATGAAAAACACCCCAAACTTGTGGCTACGTTAAAAATCACTAAACAACCATAATCTTCTCCCATTTATGCTTTTTCTTCTTATCCTCGTTATAGCTACTATTGCCCAATGGTTTGGCCCCTGGTGGTTGATGCCTATCGTTTGTTTTATTTTGTGCTTTTGGAAGTCGGCGACTCCCAAACAGGCTTATGGGGTGGCTTTTTCGGCCATTAGTACACTTTGGCTGGGATATGCCATGTACCAAAACTACATCACACAGGGAGTGATGACTGATAAAATCGCCGAACTGTTTCGTATTCCCAATCCTCCGTTACTTTTTACAGCCGTTACTTTGGTGGGAGGTACGGTGGCAGGGTTGGCGGGATTAGCGGGGTATTATTGCCGCAAAGCACTGTTTTAGGGCTTTACTGGTTCCGAATTAAAGGGATACCTGTAGGCGAGGGGATCTACTTAAATCAACAACGTAAGGTGATAATCTGTGCTTAGGTTTTGATTCCTCACCACATTTAGGCACAAGAGTATGATATACTAATATCTGATGTTACGCAAATTTGGTTGTAACCCACTATTAGAAATTTCTCAACAAAACTTGCGCCTCTCCGGGGCTTGGGCAAGTCTTACGAAATGAATATATCAATAAAGAGGCTTAGGAGAAGCCATACGTTTGTAGTCTTTACAAGTGATACCCATAATCACATAGCACTTCGGAGAAGCGAAGCATCAGTTATAATTTTTGAAAGAATTGAGGGTGAAAAGAAGAAAAATTAAAAAAATATTTATTTAACAGTCTTCATAATTGTACTATTTAAAGAATTTATATGTTATTTAATTTTTTTTTAATTTTTTTTTAAGAAAAGTATTGCAAATATTAAAAACGTTCGTACCTTTGTAACGAAAACTTTAAAACATCACAAAAAATGAAAAAAGCATTCGCATTCTTGTTCGTAGCTGGTATGATTACTTTGGCTGCTTGTGGCGGTAAAACAGAAGAAGCCACTACTTCTACTACTGAAGCTACTACTGCTACTGTAGATACAATGGCAACTGATACTGCTGCTGTTGATACTGCTGCTGCTAAGTAATTAGTAGTTACGGGTTTCATTCAAAAGCCTCGCGAACCATCGTGGGGCTTTTGGCGTTTTTAACTTTATACTTAAACCTCATAGGTTTGCGAAAAACTAACTATGTAACCCATTGATAATCAAACGAAACATATCAGGTTTTTTCGCAAATCAATTTTGAACGAGTATAAAATGAAACCAATAGGCGAACAAATAAGACAAGCCAGAGTTCTGAAAGGATTTTCGCAAGAAAACATGGCGGAAGAATTAGGGATTTCGACTACTTCTTATGGAGATATAGAGCGAGGCAAGACTGATGTTACGCTTTCACGACTCCATAAAATCGCTGAAATACTGAAGATTGGGATTTTTGATTTGATAAATACCGAGCTATCCAAAGACCGTACGATTAGGGAGTTGGAGCATGAAAAAATCCAACAAGAGAACGAAAAACTCCGAATAGAAAACCAATACTTAAAAGAAAAACTGACCCAACAGCTATTGCTAAATTTGATAAAAGAAAATACCACCTTGCCTACCGAAAGGCCGAAAATAGGATTTTGAAAAAGATAACTTAAAACTCCTACCCCGACATTTGTTTGCGTCGGGGTATTTTTTTAGGTTTATGCTTCAAAACCAAATAACCTCATGATGAATTTGACAACTATCAATGGACAAAGTCGCGTTGTAGTAGAACGTGTAACGCCCGAATTAGACGGAGGGCGTTTTTTTATTAAGGCTGTTCCCAACGAACAAATCCGCGTAGAAGCAGATATTTTCTGCGATGGGCATGACAAAACCGCAGCCCATTTGCTCTATAAACACCAAAACGACAAAAAATGGAGTGAAACTCCCATGCGATTTGTCAATAACGACCGCTGGGCGGGAGTTTTTGAAGTCGAAAAACAAGGATTTTATGATTATACCATAGAAGGTTGGGTAGATCATTTGGCTTCATGGCAGCATGAAATCATTCTCAAAGTTCGCGATGCTCAACACGTAAACAGTGAGTTGCTGGTGGGGGCATCATTGCTCGAAAAAATAGTAAAACAAGCAGCCAAAGAGGATAAAAAGGCTATACAAGAAGCCATAAAGATATTTAGAAACGAAAAAAAATACGATGAGGCTGTATTGCTGGCCATCAGCGAAATGATGCGAAATTGGATAGAAACCTATCCTATTCGAGAAAATGCTACACGCTACCGAGAACTCAAAGTATGGGTAGATCGCCCCAAAGCAGGCTTTTCGACCTGGTACTCGATGTTTCCGCGCTCGGCTGCCAAAGAGCAAGGTAAACATGGTACTTTCCGCGATGTAATAGACCTGCTGCCTCGATTCCAACGTATGGGCTTCGATGTTTTGTACCTGCCTCCTATTCACCCGATTGGTATGCAGTTTCGGAAAGGGAAAAATAACAATGTACTCTGCCAGCCCGGAGAGCCGGGTGTACCTTATGGGATAGGCTCCGAACTTGGCGGCCACGATGCCATTCACCCCGACTTGGGTACTTTGGAAGACTTCAAAGCCTTGATAGCCGCCTGCCATGAGCATGGCATGGAGATAGCGATGGATTTGGCTATTCAATGCTCGCCCGATCACCCTTGGGCCAAAGAACACCCCGAATGGTTTAAGATTCGGCCAGACGGTACGATTCAATATGCCGAAAACCCTCCCAAAAAATACCAAGATATTTATCCCATTAACTTTGAAACGGAGGCTTGGCAAAGTCTATGGCAAGAGTTGAAACGAGTGATATTCGTATGGGCCGAATGGGGCGTAAGGATTATCCGAGTGGACAATCCACATACCAAAGCCTTCAAATTTTGGGAGTGGGTCATCGCCGAAACCCACCAAAAATACCCCGACATGATATTCCTGTCGGAGGCTTTCACACGGCCAAAAGTAATGCAACAGTTGGCCAAAGGTGGCTACACGCAGTCGTACACCTATTATACATGGCGAAATACCAAAGCTGAAATCATCGAATACCTCACCGAACTTACCCAAAGTGAGATGAAATATTATTTCAGACCCAACTTTTGGCCCAATACCCACGACATCAACCCCCCCCTCCTACAAACAGGCCATGAACCCAACTTTTTGATACGGTATTTCATGGCGGCTACGCTATCGTCCAACTATGGTATTTTTGGTCCTACATTTGAGTACATGGTACATGAGCCTTTCCCTGGCAAAGAAGAATACTGGAACTCCGAAAAATATGAAATCAAGCACTGGGACTGGGAGCATACCAACAAACTGACCTACGTCATCACCCAAGTAAACCGCGCACGAAAAGAAAACACTGCCTTGCAGCATACCAACAATCTGACTTTTTGTGAAATACAAGACGACCAGTTGTTGGCTTATCTCAAAACCCACCCCGACGGCAATCGGATACTCTGTGTAGTCAATCTCGACGGCTACAACCGCCGCGCCGGAGTCGTCAGAATCCCACTCCAAAAAATCGGAAAAGCAGGCTGGGAAGACTTCATCGTTCATGATTTGCTTACGGGTAGCAAATATGTTTGGAAAGGCGAGTACAATTATATAGAACTCGACCCTTATTTCTTGCCGTTTCACTTGTTTCGCATCGAAGATTTGAGCTAAACTCCTGTTGTTTTTTACAAAAAACCAATTAAGCCAAAATCAAAGTTTTAACTATCTTTGGTTTTGGCTTGATTTGGTTTAGATTGATACAGATTTTGATGAATTGTCAAACAATAATTTGCATAAATCGTTTTATATTTGTCATACAGTATGCAAGCATACCAAAAAAACCTTCAATACACACGACCTAAAAACCTTGTTCGATCATGGCACAGTATTTCAGCCGACGCAATCTCAACTTTCTGCTGCATGAAGTCTTTCAAGCTACTGAACTGACGAAATATCCCTATTTTGCCGCCCACGACCGCGAAACTTTCGATATGACGATAGACGCAGTAACACAGATAGCCGACAATCTGATGTTTCCGTACCTACGCGAAATAGACCGAAACCAACCCGAATTGCACAATGGTAAAGTAACAGTACACCCCAAAGTAGGCGAATACCTCAAGGCCATGGGCGAAGCGGGTCTGATAGGGGCTGGCTTTTCGTTCGACGACGGTGGGCAGCAACTCCCCGAACTCATCAACTCATCGCTGGGCTTTATTGTGATGGCTGCCAATAACGGCATGATGTACACCGGCCTTACTTCGGGGGCAGCAGGGCTTATTCTTTCGTTTGGTTCACCAGAATTGAAGCAAACCTACGTACCACAAATGCTGGCGGGTAAATGGCAAGGTACGATGGCACTTACAGAGCCTCAAGCCGGTAGCTCGCTTTCCGACATTACCACCACCGCTTACCCTCAGCCCGACGGTACGTATCTTATCAAAGGCCAAAAAGTATTTATCTCTGCCGGCGACCACGATCAATGTGAAAATATTATCCATTTGCTACTGGCACGCATCGAAGGGGCACCTAAGGGTACAAAGGGTATTTCGCTTTTTGTAGTACCCAAATACCGCCTTGATGGCACCGACAACGACATTACCTCCACAGGGATTTATCATAAACTCGGCCAACATGGCGTACCCGCTATGCACCTTACCCTCGGCGACCGCGACGACTGCCACGGCTGGTTGGTGGGTGAGCCTCACAAGGGGCTTTCGTATATGTTTCAGATGATGAATGAAGCGCGCATCGGAGTTGGTATGACGGGTGCAGCCATTGCCTCCGCTGCTTATTGTGCTTCTTTACAGTATGCTAAAGAACGCCCCCAAAGCCGTCGTTTGAACGAGAAATCGGCTCTTGATACGCCACAAGTGCCTATTATCCAGCACCCCGACGTAAAGCGAATGTTGCTGCTTCAAAAGGCGGTGGTGGAAGGCTCGCTGTCGCTGTTGATGGAGGCCGCCCGTTATGGAGACATCGCCCATGCCAGCCAAGACCCCGAAGAAAAAGAAAAATATCACCTACTTTTAGAACTCCTCACACCCATAGCCAAAACCTACCCTACCGAAATGGGGCTGGTAGCGGTAAGCAATGGCCTGCAAGTATTGGGCGGCTATGGCTTTACAGAAGACTTTCCGCTGGAACAATACTACCGTGATATTCGTATTACGCCAATCTATGAAGGTACTACGGGTATTCAATCTCAAGACTTGCTCGGGCGTAAGATGACTATGAATGGAGGTAAAGCTCCTAAATTACTTTTTGGTGAAATGATGGCTACCATTGCAGAAGCCGCAACACACGATGAACTCAAACCTTATGCCCAAAAATTAAAAACCGAATTGCAGCGTCTGCAAGAGGTTACGATGACGCTGATGCCTTATGCTGCCAAAGGCGATATTGAGCGGTTTTTGATGGACGCTACGCTGTATATGGAGATGTTTAGCATCACAGTAGTAGCTTGGCAATGGCTCAAACAAGGAGTGGTAGCCAAGAAGGCATTACTCCTTCAAAATCCAGAAGGTGAAGAGTTGGCATTTTATGAAGGCAAAATCCAAACCATGAAATACTTCTTCCACTACGAAGTACCCAAGACGTTGGGATTGGCCGAACGCCTCAAAGATACCGAAGTGCTGACGATCACCACCGAAAAAGAATGGGCACTCTAAAAACATTTATATCTCACAACAACTGAAAATCGAAGCAACAGTCCCGGCATTTGTCGGGATTTGTTGTTTTGTGGCTATATTAGCTTTTACATTGACCAAGACTTCATAAAAAATGCTTATCGGTATAGGAGGGTGCAGTCGCTCGGGCAAAACAACGCTTGCCGACCTGTTGGTATGGCATATACGTAGCCAACTTCAAGCCACAGCGTTTGTGATTCACCAAGATAATTTTGTGAAAAACATCAATGAAATTCCAGGTTTAGGTGATTTTATTGACTGGGAAAGTCCTACCTCGATTGATTTTGAGTTGCTCAAAGAAGCTATTGACTTTTTCCAACATCGCTTTGACTATGTACTGGTCGAAGGGATTTTGGCTTTTGCCGATGCCTTACTCAACCAAATGTACGACCGAACGTATTTCGTTGAAATTTCTGAAAATACCTTTTACCAACGCCGCCGCCAAGAAAACCGATGGGGAATAGAGCCGATGGCCTACCTTGACCATGTTTGGAAAAGTTTTCTTCAAAATGGGCAGCCTTCACAAACTCAACCAAACCTACTTCGTATCAGTGGCAAATCTCCTTTTAAGGTTGAAGATATAACAGCCCATTTGCTGCCAGTTTGACACCTTTTTTTGTTAAAAAACCTTAAAAAAAGCCATTATGTCGTCTTTTTTTGTGGTGGAACAGGGTTTGAGCGTTAATAAGGCACAAGCCAAACCATTACGGACATGAAAGCAAGAATTGAAATCCCCCAAGATATTCTTTCCTTCATTGATTTTTCAAATACAGTCAATGGAGGTATGAGTGAGCCTCAAGTACGCATGAATCATGCTGAAAGTGGATATGAAGTGTATGTCAAAAGCCCCGGACTTAGTGCTGATGCTTTTTGCTTAGATATTGTCGGCAATCATCTTTGGATTTATCATTTGCTGCCACTTTTTGCGACACGCCCCGAGGGTCTGAACAATCTACAGGCGGTACGCACACTGGCGGCATTGCAACTTCCCAATGATGTATCGGCTGAAAATATTGTGGCGCGCTATGACGCTAACAACCAACTATTGAGAGTGTTTCTTCCTTTCGATAACTCGAAGCGCAATTTCCGACGGCGCGTTGAGGTCGAGAAATAAAGGCTATTTTTTCAAGATTTTAAATTCAACACGGCGGTTGGTTTGTCGGCCTTCTTCGGTGTCGTTGGTAGATTTGGGTTTTGCTTCGCCATATCCCTTACTTTGTACACGGTCGGGTTCGATGCCTTTGCCGATGAGATATTCACGAACGGCATCGGCACGGTCTTGCGAAAGTTTGAGGTTGGAAGCATCAGAGCCAACATTGTCGGTATGACCGCCGATTTCGAGTACTAAGCCCGGGTTTTCGTTGAAAGTCAATACCATACGGTCGAGTTCGGGGTAAGATTCAGGGCGAAGTTCGGCTTTGCCAGTATCAAAAAATAGGTTGTTGAGTACCCCAACTTCGTTTACTTGAATAGGCACCAGCGTCAGGTTTTTGCCCGTTACTTCTTTGAAGTCTTTGATGTCGGTCAGGTCTATGTTTTGACCTTCGGCTATAAAGTCTTTGGCTACGGCACGCATACCGTATTTGATACCTTTGGGCAGTACGATTTTGTACTCACCAGTACGTGGGTCGGTTTGGGCAGTGCCTACTTCGGTGCCGTCGGCTAAGTTTTCATAAATGATACGTGCTTCGATGGGTTTACCGGTTTTATTGTCCAAGACCTTCCCACTGACCAATACCACAGGGTCGGGGGCGGGTACGATAGGCGTAGCGGCGGGTTCGTCAGATTTGAGTTTGAGCCTTACAATGTCGCCTTTGCCTACGGTATTTTTTTTGGATACCATGTAGGCATAGTCGCCGGCGGCAGCGATGGAGTAGTAAGCATCGTAGCCTTCAGTATTAATAGCTGGGCCGAGATTGACGGGTTTTGACCAGCGTTTCCAAGTTTTATCTATACGACGTGTATAATAAATATCATTGCTGCCTTGCCCTCCCGGCCGGTCGCTCGAAAAATAGAGCGTTACGCCATCAGCAGCCAAAAAGGGAGTCGTTTCGGTAAACTCTTCAGTATTGAGTTCTTCGCCCAAGTTGAGAGGTTTGGTCCAAGTGCCATTTTTCTGTAAAAAACTCACGTACAAATCGTCTTTGGTACTACGCTTTTTCTCGCTAAATGCCATCAAAAGCGTTTTGCCGTCATTGGACAAAAAGCCACACATATATTCTCCTTTACTTAGGTTTTCGAGGCTGGGAATTTCGAGTTTTTGAGGGGCTGACCAGCCATTGGCAGTGCGCTTACTAAACGAAAACCCACGTGTTTCGTACACACCCTTATTGTATGCTCCCATGATAAGCAGCGTATTGCCGTCTGGCGTGATGCTGTACGCGCAGTTGTAAGTTTCTTTATTGATGGGCTGGGTCATACGACGTGCCAGCGTCCATTGATTATTGACAAATTCCGAATACCATATATCTTGGCTTCCATCTTGGCCGTGGGCGTTTTGTGGGTGACTTACTCTGGAAAAAAACAACGTTTTACCATCAGGAGAGATGACGGGGTTGATTTCGTTGTATTCAGAATTGACGGCATTACCCAAATTTTCGAGTTTGGGCTGTGCTATGGCAGAATGTAACAGAAATATCGAGTATAGAAAAAAAATACAGAAAGGCTTCATACACTTAGTTAGTATAACTTATTTGGCTTCAGTAAAGCGAATTTCGTACCATTTTAACGAATCTATCTTTCAAATTGATATGATTTGAGAGCAACAATAGCCTACTCATTGCCGAAAATTAGATAAGAAACAGGACATTTAGACTTCGTAAGGCGAAGGGCTTAGCGAAGTCCAGCCGCCGTCCACAACCAACGATTGCCCTGTGATATGCCCTGCTGCTGGCGATACCAAAAACAAAGCAGCATGAGCAATATCTTGTACCGTAGCTGGCCGCCCTGCGGGGGTAATGCGCCCCCAAATACGTACATAATCTTGGTCTTCGGTGGTGCGCTCTGTGAGGGTAGCTCCGGGCGCAATGGCATTGACCGTAATACCTATCGGTGCCAAATCAATGACCAATGCCTTGGCGAGCATTTCGAGGGCGGCTTTGGTCATGCC
This sequence comes from Runella sp., assembly GCA_046294665.1. GTDB lineage: Bacteria > Bacteroidota > Bacteroidia > Cytophagales > Spirosomataceae > Runella. Next base: position 3,774 of record JBKBKL010000027.1, on the reverse strand, counting down.
ATAAGCAGCCAAATATTGATGGGCTTGATGACCCGTAACCGACGACATGAGCAAAATACGGCCTCCGTTGCCTTGCATACGCATTTGTTTCGCGGCAGTTTGGGTCAGAAAAAAGCTGCCTCTGATATTCAAATCGAGGAGTTGTTGGAGAGAGGCGGGCGTATAATCAAAAAAATCGCCAAAGGTAGTAATCCCCGCATTGGCGATGGCGATGCTTAGTTGCCCAAACTGTCGGACCGCCTCGGCTACCATTTCTTCAATGAACTCCACATCGGAAGCATCTCCTGCAAAAGCCACGCATTGGCCGCCCTCTTGGCCAATCATTTCGGCTGCTTTTTGTGCTAAGTCCATATCCAAATCATTGAGTAAAACGGCTGCTCCTCGCTGTGCCAACTGGCGTGCAATCTCCAAGCCAATGCCCTGCCCTGCCCCTGTGATAAGGGCTACCTGCCCTATGAAATCTTGCTGCATAGTGATTTATTTTTTCCGACTCCACCAACTGGCCAACAATGACCCCGTGATATTCATAATAGGCCCAAAAAGTGCGGGAGCCAAACCCACCGTCGCTACTTTGCCCATTTGTAAGGCTAAACCCGAAGCCAAGCCTCCATTTTGAAGCCCCACTTCGAGAGCTACCGTGCGGCAGTCTTGTTCGGGGAGTTTGAGCGCGCGCGCACTCCAATAGCCCAGCACATAGCCCGTGAGGTTGTGAATCAACGTACAAACTATCAAAATTCCGCCCACTTTGAGCAGACTCTCGCGCCCTGCGGCTGTGATGATACAGATAATAAACGCAATCCCTGCCATAGAAAGTAGCGGCATGTAGCGATTGAGGAAAGCGGTTTGATGTCTAAAAAGTCTATTGACCAACAATCCCACCCCAATAGGCAAAATGATGATTTTCAAGATTTCGAGCATCATTTTCAAAAAGTCTATTTCTATGAACTGCCCGCCGAGGAGTTTCATCAGTAGGGGCGTTAAGACCGGTGCCAGTAAAGTCGCTAAGGAAGTTATGGTAAGCGATAAAGCAACATTGGCTTTGGCGATGTAGGCCATCACATTGGAGGCCAAGCCACTGGGGGAGCAACCAATCAAAATAACCCCTGCCGCAATTTCTGGCTCAAAGCCAAACACCGTAGCCAACGAAAACCCTACCAAAGGCATGATAGTAAATTGACAAATCAGCCCTATCACTACACTCTTGGGAGATTTGACTACTGCTTCAAAATCTTTGGTGCTCATCGTAGTACCCATACCAAACATGATGATTTGGAGGAGTGGCACGATGAGGGTTTTCAACTGAAAATCTCCGATTTGGGTGAAGATAGCAGGAAAAAACATAGCCAGTGTAGCCGCTACAATAATGGCCAAAGTGTATAGATAGTTTTTCATTTTTAAAGAAATCCTTGTTCAAAACAAGATATGATGGGTTTAGTTTAAGGCTTGGTAGGTCAAAATGCGGAACTTCCTCACAAACTCGCTATAATGGGCATAAGGCTGTACATTGGTAAAAACGAGCATGATGAGTTCTTCTTTGGGGTCTATGGTATATTCGGAGCAGTACATACCTCCCCATGTAAGCGAGCCGGGCGTGGCTTGGTCGCCGTAGCGGCTCTCTTGGGTGATGATTTGAAGTCCAAAGCCAAATTTATCATTGCGATCCCAGACGGTCAGCTCGCCGATATGATTGCTGCTCATGAGCTGGACGGTTTTACGACTCAAAATCTGCTTGCCATTGAAAGTGCCACCATTGAGCAGCATTTGACAAAATTTTGCATAGTCTTCAATCGTACTCAATAGCCCCGCTCCTCCCGAAAAGTAGGATTTAGCCCCCGAAATAGCATACTGACGATAGGCGTTGTTGGGGTGCAGTGTCAGTTTATCATCGGGTTTGCCTTTTGAGTAGAGTTCTACCAAACGTGAGGCTTTGGTATCGGGCAAATAAAAATGCGTGTCGGTCATGCCGAGAGGGTCGAGTACACGTTCTTTCAAAAATTGATCAAAGGGTATGCCCGATAGCACTTCGATAAGCCGCCCCAGTACGTCGGTGTTGAGGCCATAGACAAATTTTTCGCCCGGGTCGGAGAGCAGCGGACGTGCGGCTATTTTGTTTACTACGTCAGCTAAAATGTCGTTTTCGAGAGAATTGAAGTAAGGAACTTTAAACTCTGGACGGTTTTCGAGGGGGTGCTCGTAAGGTATTCCTGCTGTATGTGTGAGTAGGTCGCGTATGGTGATTTCACGTTTGGCAGGGCGGGTCGTAAACATGAGCGAGGTTTTGTCGTAGCTTTCCAATACTCTTGGGTTTTTGAAAGCAGGAATGTACTTACTCACGGGGTCTTCGAGCAAAAAACGGCCTTCTTCGTAGAGGGTCAGCAGGGCTACTGTGGTGAGGGCTTTGGTCTGGGAAGCTATCCTAAAAATATCGTCTTTCTTGAGCGGTGTTTTCTTTTCTAAATGACTGTACCCAAAGGCTTTGAAATGGACGATTTTGCCTCGGCGGGCTATGAAAGTTACGGCATTGGGGGCGATTCCCTGATTGACAAATCCTTCGAGCAAACGATCTAACTTTTTGAGTCGCTCACTCGAAAAGCCAACTTCTTCGGGAGTTTTAGCGGTAGTGAAGCCTTGACCCCATACCCATTGAGAAATGAAAAATAAGCAGAGAAAAGCGAAAAGGGCAGTTCTTTTCATGGATTAGCAGCATTTTTTGATTACTGCCAAAAGCATTACAAGCGTAGGTTTTACTATGCTCAGGGGAGCGTCGAAGGGTTTACTGCTGTGCCAGCAAATATAATACCGCCATACGCACAGCTACGCCATTTTCGACTTGGGTCAAGATGATGCTCTGGCGAGAGTCGGCGGCATCGGAGCTAAGTTCTACGCCACGGTTGATAGGCCCGGGATGCATCAGTACGATGTCGTGCTTGAGGGCATCGAGCATTTGGCGATTGATGCCAAAATACAAACTATACTCTCTTAGGCTCGGAAAATATTTGACCTGCAAGCGTTCCAGTTGAATCCTAAGTACATTGGCGGCATCGCACCAGCGGAGGGTGTCCTGCACATCATGGCTCACACTCACGCCCAAGGAGGCAATGTATTTTGGAATGAGCGTAGCAGGGCCACAAACGCGCACATCCGCGCCCAGTTTTTGAAGACAAAAGATATTGGATAAAGCCACGCGAGAATGTAAAATATCGCCGATGATAGCGATTTTTTTGCCTGCCAAATCGCCCAATTTTTCGCGCAACGAAAACGCATCTAACAAGGCTTGGGTGGGGTGTTCGTGCGTGCCATCGCCGGCATTGACTACATTGGCTTGGATTCTATCGGCCAAAAAATGAGGCGCGCCGGGGCTGCTATGGCGCATCACAATCATGTCCACCTTCATCGCCAAGATGTTATTGACGGTATCGAGCAGGGTTTCGCCTTTTTTGACCGAACTCCCCGACGCCGAAAAATTGACCACATCTGCCGAAAGCCTTTTTTCGGCCAACTCAAACGAAAGACGGGTGCGTGTGGAGTTCTCAAAAAAAACATTGGCTATCGTTACATCGCGCAGCGAAGGTACTTTTTTGATAGGCCGATTGATGACTTCTTTGAATTGGGTAGCGGTATCTAAAATCGTGTAAACGTCTGATTCCGTGAGATTTTTGATGCCCAGTAAGTGCCGTACAGAGAGTTGCGACATAGTGTAGAATCTGCGAGGGTTTGGCAAAGGTACAAAACCATGTCTTTTGAAAAAAACTTGCTTGTAGCAGGATGTTGTTT
>JBKBKL010000026.1:0-33497 GCA_046294665.1 Runella sp. | reverse complement strand
GGCTATAAAGTATTATTTGTGCTATCATAACAAAAATTGTGCTATGGGGCTACTAGCACCATAATTACAGCACTACCGCCCTTGTTTCATATACCTTGATAGGTGCCAATCTGTTTTGTGTACTTTGTTACTTTTTACCCATACATCTTTTCAACACAGTGTATGCTTACCTCGATTTCCCGCTTCTGATGTTGATATTAAGCTCTATCACACTTTTGTGGATGTTGTATTGCTCACTATTGGCATTGGTTATATCTCAAATTTATTATATGTTAATTGGACTTGTGTTGATATTTCTTCCGTGGGTATTACAACAATCCATGAATATTTTAGATGAATCATCTCCTATTTTGGTTCAAGTAAGCACCTATACTTTTATTATGGCTCCTTTTGGATTGTCAATTATTAGCATTTATTTACTTAGAGAACAGTTGATTTCGCGGAAACGATACAACCAAAATCTCCAGTCGGTCAGGCAATCTATGGAAGACATACGCAAAACCGAAGTAGAAGCCATAGGCCGAAACCTCCACGACAACGTAGGCAACATCTTGGCCACAGCCATAGGCTATCTACGACTCCACAAACCTAATTTAGACATCACAGAAGACCTCTTGAAAGAATCTATCAAAGAGATTCGATTTTTGAGCCACAATCTCGTCAAAGATGACCACGCCCCCCTTCACGACAAAATCGCTTCGCTGGTGAGTCGTTTCAACGACTTTTCAAATGTCGTTTTTATCTTTGAGGATTACTCCAATGGAAAGCTCAACGTATTGGACAAAATCGCCCAACAGAATATTTACATGATTGTCCAAGAAATATTTACCAATATCCTCAAACACGCCAATGCTACGGAGGCTTCTATACAAATATTTGAAACCGACAGCCATGCCTTACAACTCACCATAGAAGACGACGGCATCGGGATTTCCAATTTTGGACAAAGCACAGGCATAGGACTCAAAAATATTCAGAAAAGAGCCGATATTTCCAACCTAAAACTGACCATTGACTCCACGCCTGCCGGTACCAATTTTATCATCGAAACTCTGCCCGTATGATTTCTACAATCATCATAGACGACCATTCGCTTTTCAATGACGGCCTCCACCTGATACTGAAAGAATCGGGCAAGTTTAAGATCATGGCACAGGTGTACGACAGTCGCGAGGCACTTTCGAAGTGTTTTACGCTTCGGCCTGACTTGGTGGTTGTGGATTACAATATGCCGCATCTCAATGGGGTAGAAGTCATCAAACAAATCAAATCGCTGAATTATGACTTTAAAACAGTAGTCATCAGCATGTATGCCGATAAAAAAGAGCTGGCGTTATTTGAAGCGTTGGGGGTAGATGGATATTTTACGAAAACAACGCCTTCAGACGAACTGGTGTCGAGCCTTCTTAGAATCATAGCCGGCGAACGGGTGTTTGTCAGTCATCACTTTGATAAAACCATTCTTCAAAATGACACCTTCGCCAAGTCGCACTATCTCACCAAACGAGAGAGAGAGATTCTGAAACTCATCAAAGCAGGATACAGCACCGAGCAAGCTGCCGAAATGCTGCATTTGAGTTTTTATACGGTAGAAACACACCGAAAAAACATCAATCAAAAAATGGGATTCAAGACCAAGCAAGCATTTTACGATTTTCTCAAAAATTTTGAAGAATAAGCCTTCAAATTTTGATTTTTGAACATCATTCAATGCACTGCCACAAGTTCGAGGCTTCGCATCACTACCTCGCCCATACTACGGCACCGCAGGAAGCTATCGTTGCGATAATGCTGCGCAAGTTCGGTTTTGAGTTGGTGTAGATTGTGCGGAAACGAGATATTGTCTTCTACCATCACCTTCATTAGATCTTGAATACGGGTACGCTCTACCTTGAGCCTCCCCGCTATGAGCGAGCGTTCTTCACGCTGGTACTGGCGTACGCTCTCGTTGGTCAGGTGTTTCATACCCAGCTCGATGATGGCATTGTTTTGCTTGAAATATTGCGGCAGATAAACCGCTTTTTTGCCTTCATACGACTGCTGGTCGAAGTCTATGGAGCGAATACGATAATAAATCTCCTCAAAATCGGGCGTGATGTCCACCACAAAATTGGAGGAGTGCATATCGCCTAGTAGCCGCACAAAACAGCGTTCGTTGAACTTGACAAACTCTTTGCAAAATCGAATGATGTTGAGGTTGGGTTCGTGTAGGTAGTTTTTGATGAACATATCGCCCGGTATGCCCGCTATATGCTCCTCTACGAGAGTATCGCCGCTGGTGAGGTAGCTGATGCGGTTGGGCGAGAGAATATGCTCCAACTCTAAGCCATAAATCCGCGACGCATCGGCGTTTTTAATGTAAAAATAGTCGAAGTTGTCGTTGAATTTATTGACAATCCTGATCCGAAAAGGCTTGGAGTTGCCATAAGAACACAAATCCACCCTATCCACGTACAAGTGCTGCATGACCGACATATCGCCGTCGGCTTTGAGGTCGGCATAAATCATCTTGAGGGCATGGTAAATCTCGTCTATTTCGCTGTGGGCATAAAAGACCGTTTCCCAAAGTGTATCGCTGCCTTTTTTGTCATAAAGCGGAATAGCGTTGTCGTAGCGGAGCAGGTAGCGGTAGTCTATCGGCAGAGCTACCTCTCGGTCGTAGGCTTCCAAGTAGCTTCTTAGGTCGTCGTTGATGCGGAAAGGGATTTTCTTTTTTGAAATGTACGCTGCCATAAGATTTTTTTTCAATTCTCCAAAGTGATAAAGGCGTAAACCTAATCACAACCGACCGACTTTTTGATTCGTTGAAACATCTCTCTCTTAATTCCTTTGATGTGCATGAGCTGATTGCCTTCCTTAAAAATAAACACTTGAGGAAAAATAAGATTGGCTTTACGAAGTTTATAACTCAAAACTTGGTTACTAAATGTATAAAAGCTGTCTATTTTGGTAGGCCATTGTCTATAAATTTCCTCTTTTGATTCATTCATCAAGAGTACAATGTCTATGTTTTGGCAGTCAGTCAAACGATTTAGATTTTGTACTAAAAGTTGAGTGTATCCACACCCTAAACCTCCATAAACTATCATAGTGTAAGGTCGTTGGAAAGTTTTATAATTCAACCCATTACTTACAAACGCTTCTTCCTTCCATTCTGGCATTTTATTTTGACAGACCCCTAAAACATACGTTGCACATAAAATGCACACCAAAAAAGTTTTCATACGATATTTCATGTAATATTGAACCTACACTTCAAAATTACATGAAATATTGAAGTATTTAAACCTTTAGATTGGCTTCTCTGCCTCCCCAAAAATAACTCACAGCCCCTACGCCCAATATACCGAGTCCAATCAGACTTTCAGTGGGTTTGTCCCACAAGATAAAGCCCAGCACCACTACACTAAATCCAATATAACCATACTGCAAATACGGCCCCAGCGGGCTTTTGAAGCCTTGTCCTCGGCGTGGTATTTTGAGATAACTCGCCACCGCCAACGTACCCATGAGTTGGAGTAAAAACGACGTGTAAAGCAGCACCCGCTGCAAACTACCCGAAAGCATCAGCACCAGTACCAGCACACACTGGAGCCATATCGCCCTTACGGGTACGCCTTGGGCATTGGTAGGTCGTAGCCACCGCCACAGCCTAAAATGCTGCGCCATGGTGTGAATCACACGCGGCCCTATCCAAGTATAGCTGCTCATCGTAGCTACCAACTGCAAACCTATCCCGGCACTTATCCAGCGAGTAGCAGTAGTACCCAATACATTTTGGGTCGCCAGAATGGCTACTTCTGCTTGGTTTTGGAGTTGAGTGTAAGTACCCAATTTCATAAAAACCCATTGGAGCAATACATATACGACCATAACGAACATCGTACCCAAAACCAAAGCGCGAGGCAAGTTGCGTTTGGGCTGCTTGATTTCGCCGACGATATATGCGGCGGCATTCCAACCTGTGTATGCATACGTAACATACAACAACGATACCGCAAAACCCGGACGGGTGATTTCGTCCCAAACGTTGGTATCGGTTTGGAGGGCGTTATCGGGTACAGGTGCACAATACGCGCCAATACCCAACAAAAAGGCAATAAACAATAACTTGAAAACGGTACTCACATTCTGAAAAATACCGCTATGCCGTAGCGAAAACGAATGTAAAGCACTAATAATCAATAAAATACCTACTGTATAAACTCGTAAATAAGGAATCTCAAAAGGCGATAAGTAAGCCTCCATAGCCAAAACCGCAATCGCTACCGGTGCTGCAAAACCCACTACCAACGACGTAAAGGCCGATAAATACCCCCAAAATGGGTGAAAACCTTCGCTGATAAATACATAATCGCCACCGGTTTTATTGTAGTGTGTACCCAACTCGGCAAAGGTAAACGCCCCAATCAACGCCAAAACACCTCCCAACAGCCAAAGCAGCACAATACTCCAAGCGTTTTGAACTTCGACCAACTGATACCCCAAACTCGTAAAAACACCTGTGCCAATCATATTGGATACTACCAATGCAGCTGCTGTTTTCCAGCCTATTTTGTGTAAGTTTGATTTCATTTCGAGGATAAGTTAGATTATTATTGCAAATTATATTGCGCAAACTCACTTTTCCTATCTGATAGCGTGAGGCTCCGCCTTTTGATAGGCATTAAGACTTGTAGCTGTATAACACCTACGGCGCAGCATAGCCAAAATATTTTTCCAATCCTACCGATATACAACCCCTAACGGGGTAAAATACTACCTCTGATAGCGCGAGGCTCCGACGGTTCGCCGTTCCGACTCGTGATATTTATCAAAAGGCTTCAAGCCGATTGGTCGCTGTATAGCACCTACGGAGCAATAAGGAGAGTATTTCTATAACTTCTACCGATATGCAACCCCTAACGGGGTAAAACAAACCCCCTCTCTGATAGCGCGAGGCTATGCCTCGTGATATTTATCAAAAGGCTTCAAGCATACCTTACTCCAACACCAAAGCCCCCTGCCGATGTACAAAATGCCAGTTGAGTTTTTCGGTTTGGGCTTGCTTATGAAGGCTATCTAAAAGGTACGTTTTATTTGAACCATCAAAAACAAGCTGCTGACTACCAAATACTTGCTTCAATTCCTCTCTTTTCCGAAAAGCCGAATTCTTTATCAAAATACAGTCAAATCCTGTGGGTAGCGTGGCGATTTTTCGTTCGATGATTAAGATTTTTTTACCATTCCACAGCAGCAATTTCCCAAAAGGCAAAGGCTTCGTTTGAGTAAAATAGCCACTGGGGTTTTCAAGGGTTTCCTTTTGAATATTCCTGATGCCACGAGCAATGTAGAAGTTTTTCAGAAAGAAATTGAAAGGTTTTTGGTCAGGTTGAAAAAAGGCCGAGTCGGCTAGCAAAATGGCCCTTTGTCCGTCTATCAAACTTACCACTGTATGGCGTGGCACAGTATGTATGGTCAGTAGCTTTTGCTGCCGCTGGGCATAAATTTCACCAACTTGTATCCCAAAAAGAAAAATACTCAAACTGGCCATTGCCCAAAACCAACGGATTTCGCGGTAAAAAATAGCGACCAGCCCACAGCCCAACGTCGCGCATATCAACCAAAACTCTACCCCCGACAACGACAACCCACCCAATACCGAAAAAGGCAATCGCTCTACCAAAATCACCGATTGATTCAACAGCCACGTGATGCCCGTCAGCAGCCAGCCCAGTACATCAGAAAGATACGGAATCCATGACAACGCAATCGTGGCCAAACCCACCGGTAGCATGATAGTAGCCAAGAAAACTACGACAGGATTGGCCAACCAAAAATAAGTCGGAAACTGATGAAAATAGTACGCCCCCAGCGGAAAAGTAGCCAACTGCGCCGCCAAAGCCACCGACGTGATAGCCCAAATTTTATCGCCCAGCCAATGATTGAAACTTAGCCATTGATAAATCGTCGGTTGCAGAAAAATAATCCCCGCCAAGGCGGTATATGACAACTGAAAACTGACCGAAAAGAGCAGCAGAGGGTCGTAAGCCAACAAAAATAAGGCCGAAGCAAAAAGAGCATTAGTAGTACTGGATTTGCGCCCCAAAGGCTGTGCCAACAAATACAATGTAAACATCACCGCAGCTCTCACCACTGGTGCCGAAAGCCCTGTGAGTATAGCATAAAACCATACCACCACCAACGAAATACCAAAATAAGGCCACGCTCCTTTTTTTCGTTTTTTGAGAAACTGTAATAAAAAAGCGACGATTCCGATAAATATAGCTACATGAAACCCCGACACCGACAGTACGTGTACGGCCCCTGCTGCCGAGTAGGCTTGGGTGAGGTCGTTGTCCATGTCGTCGCGGAGGCCGAGGATCATGGCTTTGGCTACGCCATACTCGCGGTCGTAGGGTATGAGTTTGTGTAGGGCGGCATCGCTCCATTCGCTCAACCGATACGCCCACGTTTTGTACCATACGCCCCTCCCCTGCCCTATCACCACAAAATCAGTAGCACGCAGATACTGCTGATGCCCAATGCGTTTGAGCTTTAGAAATTTCCGAAAATCAAACTGATCAGGATTGAGCGGTGGAGTTACTTCTTGTGGTTTCCCCAAAACCAATAACTCATCTCCATAATGAGGCCGTACTGTGCTTTTATCAATGTACAGCAATACTTTGACTTTGAGCAGCTTCCACTCTTTATCAAGTTTTACTTTTTGGATTTCGACTTCGATACGGTGCGTTTTGGCACGGGTTTCGGGCAATGATGTAACGATAGCCTGATAAGCCGAAATTTGTTCGACTTCCTTCGGAATCTGCCACGTTGGAGTACGGATAAAACCCAAACACACAAACAAAAAAGACATCAATACTCCCAAAATATAACGAGATCCTTTTTGGAAAAAAAGCAATAGAAAAATAACAAGAAGCAAAACAAAGGTCGAAAAAGTGAAAAAAAGCGGCAGCCATTCCAATTTTTGCTCATCTTCGAGCCAAGTATGCAGCAAAATACCCCCCGCAAAAAATAAAAGGTAACGTAGCAGTACATTCATCGTACAATCACCAATTTTTTCGTAACGCTTTCGTCTTTGGTAATGATACGAGCAATGTACGTGCCCGAAGGCAAGTCTTGGAGAGAGACATTCACTACCCAACTGGGATAATCTTCAAAAACTTCTCGCCGAACAAATGCCCCTGTGCTGCTGTAAATAGCAATTTCAAAAGTACCAAACGATTTTTGTATTACTTTGAAAGAGGCGGTTTGAGCGGCAGGGTTGGGGTAAATTTCCACGTCAAGGCTCGGCCCAAATGGAAGAGCGGCACACCAATACCGCACCAATCTCGCCCGTCGTTGGGCTTTTTCGAGTACAGCTTTCATGCGTTCGGCTTGGCAGCGCGTAAAAATATTCATACACGAGTCGGGCGAGTAGTCCATGTAGTTTTCGGTCATGTTGCGTGTTCGTACACCCCCACAATTGGAGAAAAAAGGTCCACAGCGTGAGGTTTGGTTGCCCGATTCGGCGGGGGGGGTATCATCACAAAAATCATCACCGCAGAAGGCATCACCCCAAGTGTGAATCAGCCCCAGCCAATGCCCCACCTCGTGTGTAGTAGTGCGGCCAGCATCGTACAAATTGCTCGAAACGGCTCCCCCTCGCCCAAAAACACGAAAATCTACAAAGAGTCCATCTGTACGTTCTTGGAGATTATTGTCCTCGTTCAAACCCGGAATCCCCGACACCGACGGGAACTGCCCAATCCCGAGAAAATTGCCCGAAAAGCGCGTTACCCAAATATTGAGGTAACGGTCAGTAGGCCAACTCGAAAGATTGGCCAACAAAATATCTTCACTAAAAATATTGTAGCTGCTTTGGGCATTGAAGGTACGGGTAATGCCCGTGGTAGGCTGACCATTGGGGTCAATCGTTGCCAATCTAAATTCGATGCCTGTATCTGCCCCTACGGGATTGTCGTTGAAGCCGAGCGTACCAGGTTTACGCCTAAAATCTTCGTTCAACACTTTGATTTGCTCCTCTATTTGCTCTTTTGAAATGTTGGTATTATTCGCCCCACCAATGACACCCGAAGCGTTGTTATGAATCACATGAACCACTACCGGAATAACGATACGCTCACAAAGCTCCCCAGTACGTGCTTGTCTGGGTGACATATTTCGCCATACCTTGAGAGAATCTTCGAGCAGTTGGCGTTTAAGTTTCCAGTAAGGATAACGTTTTGCCATGATGCTATCATAAGCCACCGCCCCACACCGCTGCTGGGCTAATACTTCTGCTCCCAAAATGAGCATAACCCCCAAAAACCATTTTCCGAAAGTGCTAAACTTTCGGAAAATGGTAGGCGAAGATTTCAAAATTTGACCGAGCACTAATTAGAGTTTGATTTTGGTACTGACCTATAGATTATCTTACGCTAAAAAAATAGAGAATGTTTCATTTTCGATTTTCGCGTTTATCGTAAGCCTCCAAGATTTCTTTGACGAGGCGGTGGCGCACCACATCGCGCCCGTCCAACTCTACAAAAGCGATTCCTTTGATACCCTGCAAAGTTTCGAGGGCATCTTGTAGTCCAGACTTTTGGTTTTTGGGAAGGTCTATCTGGGTTTTATCTCCTGTGATGATAGCCTTGGAGTTAGGTCCCATACGTGTCAGAAACATCTTCATCTGAGAAGGGGTCGTATTTTGAGCTTCGTCGAGCAGTATAAAAGCGTTGTTGAGTGTACGTCCTCTCATATAAGCCAACGGAGCAATTTCTACGATGCGATTTTCGAGATAAAACTTCAGTTTTTCACCCTGAATCATGTCGTCGAGGGCATCATAAATAGGACGGAGGTAAGGGTCAATTTTTTCTTCCAAATTGCCCGGCAAAAACCCCAAACTTTCACCAGCTTCTACCGCAGGGCGCGTGATGATAAGTTTTTTCACCTTTTTTTCCTTGAGTGCTTGCACCGCTATCGCTACGGCAGTGTAGGTTTTGCCTGTACCTGCTGGCCCTATGGCAAACAGCAAATCATTCTCGGCTGCTTTTTCTACCATGAGGCGTTGATTGGCCGTTTTGGCTTTGACCACTGTACCCTTTGTACCGTACAAAATCACATCTTTTTCATCTTCAAGTACGTGCGACGGTGCTACCGAGCCACCGTTGGCGGTAAGGTAATGCCGTACATTTTCGTTGGTGATTTTGCCGTACTTTTGGTAGTGTTGCAGCAGCGATTCGAGTATATCGGTGATGCGCAAGATTTCGGGCGGTGCGCCCATGATTCTGATTTCATTGCCGCGAGAGATGATTTTGCTCATTGGGAAAGCAGCGGCTACTTCTTTGATGTGGTTGTTTTCTACGCCCAAAAATTCGACGAGCGACACATCTTCTAAGGAAATGACTTTTTCTACCAAGCGTTCGTGAAGTTTATGTTTTTGGTTTTGTTCTCTGAAAAGTAAAATTTATGTTTTAGAAATACAACTTTTTGCTGATATTTTTAAGAATAATTTGATGACGAGCGAACCAATCAAACACGGATTAAACAAATTAGACACAGATTTTCATGGTGTTATCTGTTTTCAATCCTCACGAAGGTCATCTTGAAATTTGAATATTTTTTGGTATAAAAAATAAACATAGAAGGTAAGAAATTTTTGAAGGCGTTATTTTGATGTATTTTACCCTGTCAAGGGTTGCATATCGGTAGAATCAAAACAATATCCTTAACACTCCTGCACCGTAGGTGCTTGACAGATACCTCTCGGCTTGAAGCCTTCCAAAGCCTATCACGAGGCGCAACGGCAAACCGTCAGAGCCTCACGCTATCTTGCTGAAACAATTCATCTTAGGCTTAAATATAATTTTAAACAGTGATTTGAAGCGTAGGTTTCCTAAATTTGTGGGCGATTGTATATCCCATATAAAATCAAATCCAATGAAAAGAACCTGCTTTCTTATTTTTTTCACAGCCTTGGCTGGCCTTTTTTATACCTGTAAACCAAAAGCCAAGCCCGAAGAATATAATCCCAAAGCCGCTGACCCCGAACTTTATCATCAATCGGTCGAACTTCTTACTGATGTCATCATTCATGATATTTTCAAGCCACCCGTTGCCAGTCGGATTTATGTATATGCCAACTTGGCTGGTTATGAAGCTATGGTGCCGGGTTTTCCTGAGTATCGTTCTATGGGTGGGCAGCTTAATGGATTTGGGGAGTCGCCCAAACCAGACCCCAACAAAGAGTATTGCTATCCGTTGGCCAGTACACACGCCTTTCTGAAAGTGGCTCGTGCGCTTACGTTTTCGTCCAATTTCTTCGATGACTACGAAAAAACCTTTTACAAAAAATACGAAGATATGGGTATCCCCGATGACGTAATCAATCGCTCCATGGCATTCGGAGATAGTGTAGCTGCTCATGTGATTCGGTACTCAAGCAAAGATTCTTATAAGCAAATCAGAGGCATACGTTTTACTGTAACCAACGAACCCGGCACTTGGGTACCAACACCCCCTGCTTATGCTGATGCCTGCGAACCCGAATGGAACAAAATCCGCACTTTTACGCTCGATTCGGCCTCGCAGTTTATCCCGCCACGTCCGCCAGCCTACTCCAAAGACAAAAACAGCCTGTTTTGGAAAGAAACCCGTGAAGTCTATGAAATCGGCAAAAACTTGACAGAAGAACAAAAACGCATCGCTTGGTTTTGGGACGACAACGCCTTCGTGATGAACGTGGTAGGACATGTGTCGTTTGCCAACAAAAAAATGACCCCCGGCGGCCACTGGATACATATCAACATGACTGTTTGCCGAAATCAAAAAGCCTCTTTTCAAAAATCAGTGGAAGGATATTTGCTGACTTCGATAGCGTTGATTGATGCGTTTATTAGTTGTTGGGACGAAAAATACCGCAGTATCAAGGTACGCCCCGAGACTGTCATCAATGCCGAACTTGACCCTAAGTGGCAGCCTTTTCTCCAAACGCCCCCTTTCCCCGAATATACCAGCGGGCATAGTACCATTTCGGCTGCCTCGGCAGAAGTACTTTCGTATGTACACGGCGATAATGTGGCCTTTATAGACTCTACGGAGTTCAAGCATGGGCATGGGGTGATGAAATTCAAATCCTTCCGAGATGCTTCCGAAATGTGCAGTATCAGTCGAGTATATGGAGGGATTCACTATCGTTCGGGTTGTGATGAAGGCAGAAAAGCAGGTCAAAAAATCGGCCAGTTTATTCTTTCAAGAATCAAAACCCGCGTCAAAGAAGACTAAGGATTGGCAGAGGACGAAATTATTTCTCCTAAATGCTCTTGCGTTATCAATGCACGCACCAAGTCGGGGTGAGAGTAGGAAATCAAATGGCCAGCTTCGGGTAGGAAGATAAATTCTGCTCGCTTAGAGGTCAATTGTTGGCGGGCGTATTCGAGATTGGCGGGATCTACAATCCAGTCCTTTCCACCTTGTACTACGGAGGTCGGTACTTGAAGCTTTTGCCATTCATTTGCCAGTTTTTCTAATTCTCTTGGGTGGGCAAATTTCTCGAAGGTAGCTACATTGAGGCGGCGAGGCAGCCACATTCTGACCACCCACCATTTGGCAGGTTTGGAAAACCACCAAAATTTTTCTTTGGTAGGGTCAATGGCTGGCGCAAGCATGATCAGATGCTCAAAACGTTCAGGCTGATTGATAGCCAATTTGGCCGCAATAGGACTCCCAAACGACCTCCCCAACAATACGCCCTTTTGGTTCGACCGATTGAGCGATAGTGCTACGGCAGCCGCTTGGGCGTGTTCGTCTATAGAAGTAACAAACCGCTGCCCACGTTTTTGGGATTTGTTGTAGCCTAAGCGGTCGAAAGCGATGATATGATACTTTTGTTGAAGCAACGTATCGTCCAACACATTCAGATAGCCATACCAAGCTCCAGGTGCTCCGTGTATCAACAATAGCGGCGGAAGTGTATCTGCTCCCGTAGTAGCTACAAAAAGTTTTATATCCTCTTTTTGTATGGTATAAAACGTAGGCTTCACTGGTCGGTTTTGATAATGTAATCTTATATCGCGCTCGTTTTTGCGCCATGCTCTAAAGCACGATGTCGTACCAAAAGCAACTACCCCTACACAAATCCACAAAACAACTACTCGAAACATAACGGTTGGATTTTTGAAGTAATAACTACCAAAACTTATTAAAGTTCAAAACTTTTCTAAAGCTATTTTCCCCACTATCCTTCAATACTCTTCCGCATGACTGCCCTATTACCACTTTTTACTACTTCTACCCCCTCCTGATTATTCACAATCACCACAAATTCAACTGTTTTTGAGCCAATTCAGGGTAAATTTTGGGGAGTAGCACTTCTGCAACATTTGAACTACCCTTGTGCTCCCCCACCAAACGACCTACCGTATAAGCCTCCATTAGATGCTCTTCAAATGGCTCAGCTATCTTTCTAAAACTGTCTTCGTCAAGGTCGGGCAATAGCCACAGCGACTCCATACCCGGCCATAAAATAACTGGCATTCGCTGCTTAATGTTATGAATTCGTGCCATCAAAGGATTGGCTTCGGTGGTGATAATGCTAAAAGTATGCCAAGTATCGCTGGGATTTTGAGGATTTTGCCAAATTTCATACAAACCCGCCATCGCAAAAAGTGAATGATGCCTTAATCGAATAAAATAAGGATATTTTTTCTTGCCTACTGTATGCCACTCAAAAAAACCAGTTGAAGGTACCAAACAACGCTGCGATTGCTGCAAAGCATAGCGAAAGGAGGGTTTTTCGAACAGTGTTTCTATTTTCGCATTGAGCGTGCCACTTCGCAACGTTTGGGCTTCTTCCAAAGATTTGGCCCAGCGTGGCATTAATCCCCACCGAAAAAGCTGAATTTGCCCTGATGCCTGTGCTGTGATGACAGGCCAGAGCGGATAGTCGAAGCCACTGCCGTGAAAAATAGGCTCAAAGTTCATATTTTCGGAGGTCAAAGTTGCCTCAAAACGTTTTTCCATTTCGGCTACAGTGGCTGTTAAAGAATTGTGAAAACACATAATAAACCAAGTTTTGGGTGTAACTTTGAAGTCGTTGGGTCTTGAGTCTTGAGTCTTGGGTACTAAATTTATACATCATACATCACACATCACATATCCTACATCTTACATCTCAAAAATATTTTTTCAAATGAAATACAAATTATTAGGAAATTCAGGACTTCGAGTGTCAGAACTTTGCTTGGGTACGATGACCTTCGGCCCCGAATGGGGCTGGGGAGCCGACCGCCACGAGAGCAAACGTATATTTGATGTTTATGCCAACGCTGGAGGCAACTTTCTCGATACCGCCAACCGATACACCGAAGGTACTTCCGAACGTTATTTGGGCGAATTTATCGCCTCCGACCGCGACCACTTCGTCGTAGCTACCAAATATACCCTCAAAGACCGTGACGGCGACCCTAATTTTGCCGGCAACCACCGCAAAAACATGATTCGCTCTCTCGACCAAAGCCTCAAACGCCTCAATACCGACTACATTGACCTTTTTTGGTTACACGCTTGGGACTTTACCACCCCCATAGATGAAGTCATGCGTGGTCTTGATGACTTGGTACGAAGTGGCAAAATCCACTACATCGGCATATCAGATACACCCGCTTGGGTGATTTCACGCGCCAATATGTTGGCCGAACTGCGTGGCTGGAGTCAGTTTGCGGCTCTCCAGATTGAGTTTTCGCTTATCCAGAGAGGAGCCGAGCGCGATCTACTGCCTATGGCGAAGTCCTTGGGTATGGCCGTTACGCCTTGGGGCGTGATAGGTGGCGGTGCATTGACAGGCAAATACTTACGCGGTGAATCAGGCCGTGTACCTCAAAATAGTCTTCGCCGCAGCGACCGAAGCATGGAAATAGCCCAAGAAGTAGTAAACATAGCCCACGCATTGAATATCACTCCTACCCAAGTAGCAATCAACTGGGTACGCCAACGTGTAGCCAATGTCATACCCATCATAGGAGCCAAGCGCAGCGAGCAACTCCAAGACTCAATCCAGTGCCTTCAAAATACACTCCCCGACGAAATGCTCCAACGCCTCGACGATATCAGCAAAATAGAGTTGGGTTTTCCTCACGATTTTCTATCGTCGGAGGGTGTGCGGCAGGTGGCTTTTGCAGGGGTATATGACCAAATCATCAATCATCATCTTTGAGAGTCAATTAATATGAAGCATCATCTTCTAACCTACCTCAAAAGCCATTTTGATACCCGCCTTCAAATGATAAATGAAGCCCTGCAAGCAGCCCAAAGTGCCGCCAATGAAGAAACCAAAAGTAGTGCCGGCGACAAGTACGAAACTGCCCGTGCTATGGCCCAAATAGAACGCGACCGCCACGCCCAACTTTATGAGCAAATAGCCCAAGAACGAGCTATTTTGGAGCGTATAAATCCCAGCACTGGCTTTCAGAGGGTGGGTCTTGGGGCATTGGTTAGGAGTACAGCAGGAATTTTCTTTGTGGCTGTCAGTGCAGGTGCAGTGCCAATGGGCGACATAGAAGTCATCGTCGTTTCGCCTCAATCGCCGCTGGGTACCTCTCTCATGGGCAAGCAAGTAGGCGAGCGATTTATGTTTCGTCAGAATGAAAATATCATCAAACAAATTGAGTGATATGCTAAAAAAAAGAGTGCAATACGCTGATAAACAACACATTGCACTCTTTTGGTACTGAGAGCGGGAATCGAACCCGCACGGGCTTTTCGGCCCACAGGATTTTCTTACCTTCTACGACTTTCGCCGCTCATACTCCAAATAAATATTCTCGAAGTATGATTTGTGGTCTGGACTTTCTCTTAATCATATTTCAACTTTAGATTGAAACTTAGATTTCGCCTGTCAAGTCTCTACACCTTTCCCAATGATATTTTGGGACTTGGCTCGGGGTTATCATGCTTTTATGGCGAAGACTTCCCCGAATTTAAGCGATTCTACATCAGACGTTTCCGTCTGTGCACTCAAATTTTTGATATTTTTTGCACGATAATTTTCAGTAAAAGCATGACAGTTAGGGCATAGCAATTTTAAATTTGTTAATGAGTTGTTTAACCTGTTACCATCAACATGATGTAGTTCTAATGGTATTGGGTTGTCTAACCATTTTGCTAAGCCACAGCTTTCACACAGGTGCTGCTTAAAATTTTCTTTTAAAAGACGCTTCTTCAATTTATTACTTTGATAGGTTACATAGTTTCCATTGAAGATTTCTTGTATATCAACTGGTATTTTAGAAGGCTTTTTACTGCATCCTTTACCTGACTGATTACTTTTGAAGCATCTAAGTCTTTTTGCATGGAAACATAAAGTTTTGTAATTCATTTTAAGTTCTAAAGCTGCTTTGGCCATGCTCTTAGATGAATTGCAAACATTGATAAAGTTTTCTTCAAAAGTTTTATCAAACTGATACCTTGCCATAATAAAGAAAAGATTAAGGCAGCAACTTCTGAAAATTTCGTCAAAAAATCAAAGAACTAAGTCCTGCGCGTCTACCTATTCCGCCATCCCAGCATCAGCGATAGAGTTGCCGATAAAAAAAGCACCGTTTGCTGCGGTGCTTTGAGCGAAAGACGGGGTTCGAACCCGCGACCTCGACCTTGGCAAGGTCGCGCTCTACCAGCTGAGCTACTTTCGCGTTTGAATCACTATTTCGTGATTTGGTGGGGCAAAAGTAGAGGTTTGATAGATACAACGCAAGTATTTTTTTGAAAAAATCTCCACCAATAACCAAAGACAAACCTATTAGCTTTGATTATCAGAATGTTATTATCATTGCCAAAAACATAATATTCCAAAAAAAACATTCAAGCATACACTGGCCAAAAGATTGAGCCGCATGGTGTTTTTGAAATCGGCGACTCGCTCATCTTTCCATACTTGCCGTAGCCACCAGACGAAAAAAAGGAGCAAAGGCAGCAGGCAGAGGGCTAAAAGTAAAAGGCGTTGAGAAATACCGAAATACAATAAAAATCCTAAACCCGACAGCAGCAACCAAAAACAGGCATTGACAAACGTCCCTTTGATACCCAATACACGACTCATGGTCAAATCGCCTCGACGTGCGTCTTCGTCGTGCTGATATACTTGTGTGAGTGGATAAATGGCCAAAAGATTGGAAGTGCAGATGAGTGCCGGTAGCAGCTCATCTTTCAAAGTAGAAAGTGTAAAGTTTAAAGGTTTGTCGGCAATGGCTTCACAAACAGCCCAATAGGTCAATGCTCCCTGAAAAAATGTAACGACAACCCAACTCACAATGGGATATTTTTTGAGGCGTACGATCGGGTGGCTATATGCCTTTGAAATAAAGCCATAAACAAGAAGATAAACTATAAACCAATCACTTACAAAAAGCCAACCCAACGTCAAAGCCACTATATCCAAAGCCCACGAAGTATAGTAAAGCCGCTGGTCGGTAGGGGGCGGTTTTTCCAAGAGGCCGATACTGCCTTCGTCTTTGTCGTAGTAGCTGTTGTAGGCATTGCTAGCAGGGAAAAGCAAAAAATGTAAAATAAAAAAGACCCACCAAGCCTTTTGGGTATTGACTTGGTGGGTTTGGCTCAATGCAAACAAATAGATTGGTAGCAAAAAAAACGAAAACGGCAGCCGAAGATGAATCAGTACATTTTTCATTGTTTCACTTGTACCTCTACTCTACGGTTTTGCTGGCGACCTTCTTCGGTTTGGTTGGTAGCAGTAGGTTTGCGCTCACCCAATCCAATGGCCTTTATTCTTGAAGGGGCAATTCCTTTCCCCACCAAATAATCAAGGCAGGCTTTGGCGCGTTTGACCGAAAGGATTTGATTATAAGAGGCGGCTCCTTTGTCGTCAGTATGTCCAATCAAGCGCACGATGTATATAGTATTTTGATTGAGCAACTCGGCGGCTTTGTCCAAAACCGGCAAATATTCATTTTGCAATTCTGCACTATTGGGGGCAAACAATACCCTATCCAAACTCAAATCTACCGTTTTTTGGGTTTCATTGATTTTTACAGGCTGTTTTTTGGCCGCTTCTGCTTCGATTTTGGCTTTTCGTTCTGCTTCTTTCTTGATTTTGGTGAGGGTTTTGGCATCGGGGCAGCCTTCAAATTCGGGCTTACCGGCTACATCGGGGCATAGGTCTTTGGCATCTTCTACGCCGTCGCCATCGCGGTCGGGGCAGCCATTGAACTGGGCTACACCTGCCACATCAGGACAAGCGTCGTCTTTGTCGGCGATGCCGTCGCCATCGCGGTCGGGGCAACCTTTAAATTGTGCCAAACCTGCCACATTGGGGCAAGCGTCGTCTTTGTCGGGGATCCCGTCGCCATCGCGGTCGGGACAGCCATTAAACTGGGGCAAACCTGCCACATCGGGGCAAGCGTCGTCTTTGTCGGGGATACCGTCGCCGTCGCGGTCAGGGCAGCCTTTGAATCGGGCCAAACCTGCCACATCGGGGCAAGCGTCGTCTTTGTCGGCGATGCCGTCGCCATCGCGGTCGGGGCAGCCCTTCATTCTGACCGACCCCGGCTCGTTGGGGCAAGCATCTTTTTCGTCGGAAATACCATCGCGGTCGGTGTCTTTTTTATCGAAACGATAGGCTACAGAAATGGAGGATAGCTTGTAGCGATCGTCGCGACCGGGGTTGGCCCCTTGACTTACGCCATCGAGATAATCTGTAAACGCCAATCGAAACCCTGCTTCTGCGCCCAATACCCAGTTGGGGGTCAAATCATATCGAACCCCAATGCCAAAAGGAATGACAAAGTTGGTTTTGGAGTAATTGGTGGCCAAGTCGGCAATCGCCCCTTGCCGAAAATTGGCGGGGGTGTTGGGTGTACCCGTAAAATCAGGTTTAGGATTGGTAAAGCCCAGTCCCATACCTGTAAACAAATAGGGGGAGAGTTGGCGTTTGAATTTTACTTGAAAAGCCGTAGAATCGTATTTGAATCGTTTTTTACCCAAAAAATCATATTCGACGATAGCCGAGAGGTCTGTCAAAGGAGATCTGGTTTTGAATCCCCTGACGCGGCGGTCGTCGAAATTGGCATCATTGCCCGACAACTGACCGAAGGTAAGTCCTCCACGCAACGCCCAATTTCGATTGAGATGATAGCGACCAAAAAGTCCGCCACTGAATTTGGGTTCTTTGGAAAAAAAATCGGATTTATTGAGATCGCCAAGATAGCCCGATAGCCCGATGCCTGCTCCTACTTCCCAGCGGGGCTGTACTTGTTGAGCCTGTATGCGGGAGGTAAAGAAAATTACAAAGTACAGAATAATGAGTGATAGATTTAATTTCATGACGAAAGTGCAAAAATCGTTAGTTGTTAGGTAGTTTAGTAGGGCTTAAATCTAATAGAAGTGGGCTGAAATAACAAATCCTATTTACGTAACCAATGCAACAATAAGCGTACTCCGTAGGCGGTTGCCGATTTCATGCTACTAAACTCCGAATCGCCAAAAGCCGTACCTGCGATGTCGAGATGTACCCATTGGGGGTGTTTTTCGGTAAAAACTTCCAGAAACTTTGCCGCCACGATAGCTCCTGCCACTGGCTTACCATGAAAGTTTTTGAGGTCAGCGATGTCTGACTTGAGTTCGTCCTTGTAATCGTCCCAAAGGGGCAAACGCCAAACTTTTTCGCTGGTAGCCTGCCCACTTTCGTACAGGCTCTGAGCCAAAGTATCATTTTGGGTAAACATTCCAGCAGCTACATAACCAAGCGTGGCTACACAACTGCCTGTAAGTGTGGCCAAATCTATCAAAATATCGGGCTGATAGTTTCTAATCAAATAGCTCAAGCCATCGGCCAAAATCAATCGTCCTTCGGCATCAGTATCTATGACTTCAATGGTTTTGCCTGCGTAGCTTTCGATAACATCGCCGGGTTTGAGGGCTTGGCCGTCTATGCTATTTTCGGTAGCGGGTACAATAGCTATCAAATGAACAGGTAGCATGAGTTTGGCAGCCGCCTCAATTGTACCCAATACTGCTCCAGCCCCTCCCATGTCGGATTTCATAAGGTGCATATTGGCCGATTGCTTGAGCGAAACCCCGCCTGTGTCGAATGTAACGCCCTTGCCTACCAAGCCTATTTTTTGGGTAGCGTCGGCGTGTTTGTATTCGGCTACAATCAATCTTGGGGGAGATTTACTTCCACGACTCACAGCCTCAAGGGCATGAAGGCCGATGTCATTTATCATTTTTTCATCAAAAACCTTCACTTCATAGCCCCATTTTTTGCCCGACGCTATCGCCCAATCGGCCAAAGTCTGGGGCGTTTTTTTGTTGGAAGGAGCATTCATCAAATCCATGACACGGATTTGTGTCTGTGCTATGGCCTCGCCTCGTTGGGCGGCTTCGGTAGTAAAGGGGGTATCTTCTTGGGCAATGATGATTTGCAACAGGCTCTCTTTCTGAAAGAAATGGGGTTCGGTGGGTTTTTCCGTTTTGTAAAGTCCTAAGTCATAATCGCCCAATACACAGCCATTGACGATTGCCTCTACCCACTCATTAGACACATTGCTACGGGTCAAGTCTATGGCTACATTGTCGGGGAGAGTTTTCTTATGTTTGTAGAAAAAAGAACGAAGCGTTTTGATAAAATCGGCCTGTGTTGGATTTTTCCCCAAACCAATAAAGTAATGTTTTTTACTGTCAATGTAAAAAAATTGAACTTGTTTGGCTTCGGCCTTAAACTCCTCTGTTAGCCACGGTACTGTTTCAAAAATTTTTAGATGTGTGGTTAAATTTTCATGTTCCTCGTAGAAATAAAGGAAGGCAGCGGTATTGTCAGTAGGGGTATTATGGACTTTGATGGTGAGCATTTGTCAAATGTTTGATGAAATTATTTTAAGAATAGCGGTCGTTGCGCCACGGGTAAGCGGTATTGGAGTAGCCACGCTGCTCCCAAAAACCACGTTTGTTTTGGGACAAGAACTCTATTCTTTTGATCCATTTGGCACCCTTCCATGCGTAAAGTTGTGGCGTAATCATGCGCACAGGGCCGCCGTGTTCTTTGGGAAGCGGCTCGCCATAAACAGTATGTGCCAATAACACATCGGGTTTGAGGGCTTCTTCGAGCGATACATTGGTGGTGTAAGTATCATAGCCGTAGCACATCAAGTGGGTGGCTGTTTCTTTGGGCTGTACGAGCGCAGCTAAATCTATGAGGCGAACGCCTACCCACGGCATATCGAGTTTGGACCAAGTAGTTACACAGTGAAAATCCGACACATCTTCGGTTTGGGGCAGCGCCATGAAGTCGTCCCAAGTAAGTATGGTGGGATTTTCTACTTCACCGTCAATATATAATCGCCAACGGTCGAGGCCTACGCTGGGGTGATAGCCCAAATCAAGCACAGGCCATTTGGCCGTAACGGTCTGCCCTACGGGTACTTGTGGCATACCGTGGCGATTGAGCGGTCCATGCCCCATTGGACGCTCATCGGCTACCGAGGGAGTATTTTTGATTTTATCTTCAAAACGCGCTTTGAGTTTCATACGCGCTTCGATGATTTTTTCGAGTTTTTGTTTGTCTTCCATGCAAATACTTGCGGTGATGTTTCAAAAGAATAACATTCAAACCTACCAAAAGGTTGTTGAGATATACACTAAATCATTGAACACGGATTGAATGGATTGGACACAGAATGTGTATTAGTCTTTGCCTTGAGCGGTTAAGGAGAGAGTATCAAAAACACCTAAATCCCACGATTGGGTAGGGTTGAGCGAAAGGTTTCCGTTTTCGATATGGAGCGGACTGGGGATATTGTTATGGTAAAGCTGACCTGTACCAAGTCCTTGAGGGAGAGGATTGTCAAATTCGGCGGTGAATTGGGCTATGGCATTCAGACCAATATTCGACTCCAAAGCAGAGGTAATCCACCAGCCAATGTCGAGGCGTTGGGCGGTTTCAATCCATTCTCTACTTTGTTCAAAACCTCCGACGAGAGTGGGTTTGAGAATGATATACTGTGGATTGATGAGTTTGAGCAATCGGCGTTTTTCGGCATAGTAAAAATTAACGATGAGTTCTTCGTCGAGGGCGATAGGCACGGGTGATGTTTCGCAAAGCTCGTTCATCAACTCCCATTGGTGAGGTTTGATAGGTTGCTCGATAGAATGTAAATCAAACTGCGCCAATTTGTTTAGTTTATCTCTTACATTATCAGCCCCAAAAGCTCCATTGGCATCTACTCTGAGCGTTATTTCTTTTTCCGAAAAATGTTTTCTGATGTAGGCTAAAATCGCACATTCCTGCTCAAAATCAATAGCTCCGATTTTTAGTTTAAGGGTAGTATATCCATCGGCTATTTTTTCCTCTACTTGGACGAGCATTTGCTCTTTGCTTCCCATCCAAACGAGGCCATTGATAGGAATTGATTTTTGGGAATAGGTGAATTGATTTGGAAAAATAATCTTATGACCACCGTTGAGGAAATCAAGCATGGCAGTTTCAAAACCAAAACGTATAGAAGGCCATTGTTTTTCGATGAGTTGCTCGAGGATAATAGGGATATTCCACGAGAAAAGTTCTAAGTCAAGCCGATTGAATTGAAAGCATACTTCCTGCAAATATTCTTCAAAATCGGGTCGGTCGTCGAGGCTTAGGCCGGGCAGAGGGCCACACTCGCCGACTCCAACCATATATGGCTGGTCATTATCATAAATTTTGATAAACCAAGAGGTTTTTTGGGTCAATACCCCACGAGAAGTACCCGCTGCAAAACGAAAATGAAGTTGGTAGGGCTGATAATGAACTCGTAACGACATCTTGGGGTAATTGTTTGGGGTCAGAAAGGCTGCAAATTAGACAAAAAGCCTTTTATTTGTTTTTAATAATTATGAAAATGTTTAGAAATTTATCAACTGGTATTCGCTGGCTTCTATGGCCTTTTGCATGGTTATATGGTTTGGGGGTTGGGGTTCGGAATTGGCTTTTCGATAAAGACTTGAGTGCCTCTCAAAAGTCACCGATTGATACCATCAATGTCGGCAATCTCACCATAGGCGGAACAGGTAAAACACCCCATATCGAATACTTAATCAGACTCTTGAGCAATCGTTTTTCAGTGGCGGTTTTAAGTCGCGGTTATGGCCGTGCTACTCGCGGGTTTGTCAAAGCTGATTCGGGAGCCAATGCCCAAATTTTGGGCGATGAGCCACTACAACTATATCGTAAGTTTGAAGGCAAGATACCTGTTTATGTAGCCGAAAAACGGGTCGAGGGCTTACATAAAATCAAGGAAAATGATAAAAATGTACAAATTGTGCTACTCGATGATGCTTTTCAACATCGCTTGCTAAAGCCAGACGTGAATATACTTCTCACCGACTATGGCCGTCTTTTTTTCAAAGACTTTTTGCTTCCTGTAGGCTTACTGCGCGAGCATCGTAGAGGAGCAAGACGTGCCGATGCTGTAGTGGTTACGAAATGCCCTAAGCCGATTTCAGAAAAAGAAAAGCAAAATATCCAATCCCATATTTGGCGATATACCCTGCGTCAAGTTCCCGTTTTTTTCTCTACTTTTAGATATGGTTCACCTACGGCCTATTTTGGGGGATTACCTGTTCTGAAAACAAAAAGTACTTGTTGGTTGGTATCGGGTATTGCCCAGCCAAAGCATTTTGAGGCTGCGGCCAAAGCGCATTACCAAGTCGCCGGTCATTTGATTTTCAAAGACCATCATGTTTTTGGTGAAAAAGATATTGAGCAATTAGTGGAAAAGACTCAAGGTTTTCCCATTCTTACTACTGAAAAAGACTTTGTGAAACTCAAACCACTCCTCCATACCCTCCAAAATATGACCCTACCCATTTACTATTGGCCTGTTGAAGTGGTTTTTGATGATACAGGTTTTGATGATTTTGTGGTAAGTAAAGTAACTGCTCAAAAATTGAATATGTAAAAAAATGGCTTGAAGCCTTCTAATAACTTGCACGGGGTACAGCCTCGCGCCATATTGAGTTTGAAATAATTTATAGGTAGTCATTAAGGGTAAAACCTCTTTTTTAGAATCTTTCTTAGAAAAAACAAATACAATGATACCCATCTCTCGTCGGCATTTTTTAGAAGTTTCGACTACGGCCTTAGCAGGTGTTGTTTCTCATCTACCATCTTGGGCCAATGCACCCCAAAAGCCTTTCTCTCTTGAGCTGGGCGTTTGTACTTCCTATGACAAAGCCCCCTTGCTCAAATCACTGGGTTTTGCATTTATCGAGGAAGGAGTGGGGCGTTTTTTGATACCCGACAAAGGAGGAGAGGCGCAATACAAAAAAAATGTAGAAATGCTGGAGGAGGTCAAACTTCCGGTACGTTCGTATGTGAGTTTTATACCGAGCAATCTCAAATCAGTAGGCCCTGATGCCAACCATGAAGGTATTTTGCAACGGGCCGATTTGGCCCTGCAACGAGCCAAACGCTGTGGGTCATCATTTATAGTGTTTGGCAGCAGCGGGTCAAGAAATATCCCTGATGGCTTCGACCGTGCTAAGGCCAAGCAACAGCATATTGAGGTATCTCAAAAAATGGCACTTTTGGCTGAAAAACACGGTATTACGATAGCCATCGAACCCCTCAACCGTGGCGAAACGAATTTTATCAATAGCTTGGCAGAGGGAGCAGAGATAGTAGAGGCCGTCAATCACCCTCGTTTCAAATTGCTCTGTGATATTTACCACATGCTACGCGAAGATGAAGGGCCTGAAGAAATCATCAAGTTTCGTCGGCATATTGTGCATTGCCACATTGCCGAAAAACAAAACCGTACTCCGCCGGGAGTCATGGGCGACGATTTTACGCCTTATTTCAAAGCCCTCAAAAAAATAAAGTACCGTGGAGGGCTTTCGATGGAATGTCGCTGGAAAAACTTCGACGAAGAAGTAAAGCAAGGTATCGAAGTAGTGAGAAAACAACTTTCCTCTGTCTAACGCAGTAAAGCCACTGTACCACGTTTGACAAAACTCCGTCCGATTTTGTCGGTAAATTGTACTTGGTAAAAATAAGGCCCTATCGGAGCCTGCTGGCCGTTGATTGTACCATTCCATAGGCGAATGGTGGGTGAAGAACTAAAAATAGGTGCTCCCCAACGATTGAAAATGACAACTTCTATTTTCACATCACTCTCAGCTTTTATCTCAAAGAAGTCGTTGATGCCGTCGCCATTGGGTGTAAAAGCATCGGGTATATAGACGTTGCTTAGTCCCAGACATCGGCCAGGAGGTGGCTCGGCACAGGCGACATTGGAAAGAACCGTACCCTCTTGGGTATTCAGACGTAGCCGATAGCAACTCGGCCTGCCGCAATCAGCCTCTCTATCCAATTTGAACAAATCGGTTCGCCCGGGTGTCCACCAGAGGGTTTCATTGCGCGTTACTTCCGCTTTGGTAATGTCATTTGGGTATAGATAAGGCGACAAAACAATGGTGTTTTGTTCAATGTCTGGTAGGATTTTGAGAAAACTCGTGCAAAGTACATTCGATTCGAGTGCCGCTACACAGGTATCTCGTGGCTTGAGTTTGTAGCAAAATATCTTGGCGGTATCAATCAAAACTTTGGTGGTAGCCTCGCGTTCTCTCAACGTCAAACCGGTGGTTTGGAAACTCCCCAATCCTTCTTGCCGAAGCAATTCTAAATCTAACAAATTTGGATTTTGGACAGTGATTTCAGCGGTATTGGAGGCAATGACCTCCAATTTGACGATGGTAGCAGGTCTGGTATTGACTTCGAGCGATACGGTTTGTGTATTTGTCCCACCACAGCGTGTTACCCTATGAATCCCTTTTACGGATACTTGTTTTGGTGATAAATTCGTATAGCGATGCGAGGCTGTCTGACTTGTACGGTTGAGAATGGTCAAGTTGCCATCTCCCCAGTCAATGGCGTATTCTTCGTAGGGGTTGGAAGCATGACTTGTTATATCAAGGCGTACGGAGCCATTGGTACAAGTCAGCACTCTGAATGTAGGGGGTGTAGGGTCTTGTACGGTGATACGTCGGCAAGCGTGCTGGCGTTGTCCTTCGGCAGTTTCAGATACTTGCATGATCGTATAAATGCCGGGCCTTATGTACTCAAAAACCGTGTCTTTGGTCATATTGTACGCTTCAGGACTCCCCCCGCGATAGTCATAAATATACCTTGAATTTTTGGAGCCGGGGTGAGTATTTCGGACTGTTACCATATATTTAGCACAGCCTACATCGCGAGGTACTACTTGCATGGTACCCGTCAAAACCCCCGGTGGAAGTGTAAAACATTGGTCTGCACTACCTTGTTGTGAAAAAGTGGGAAAAGAAAAAACACAAAAAATTAAGATAAAAGGGGTAGGGACACTCTTTGCAAAAAAGAGCAACGACCCATAAAACTGACCAAAAAGTAGATAAAATCTTCGCCTCAAATTCATTAGCACGTTGGTTTCAAATGTAAAAATAACAAAAAAGCGGGGCAAAAATTGCACCCGCTTTCAGCAAAAGTCAAAATGATATGATTTTTCTATGAATCGTAGCTTAAACCGTACTTTTTCAAAACATCATCGGGTACTCCATCCCATTGATTGGGGCGGTTGCCTACGTAGCCCAAATACTTGAATCCTATTTCGGTAGTGAAATAGCCCGTAGCGGTCAGGTTGCGCATGAGATTGAAAAATGCTACCCCTTGGCTCATCTCTGGGGCAGCTTGTGCTGGATAGGCTATTTGGTCGAGCATTTTGAGATGTTGCTCTTTGGTACAAGCCGCAAATTTCTTTCCAAACTGCTTCATACACTGATTGTCCAACCAACGCAGCCCTCCACGCATAGGCGTTTGATGATGTGGCATATCCTTGACTATAAATTCTATAAACTCGGCTACTTTGGCCTCGGTAGCTCCCCCAAACTGCCCATCGGCAGGAATGATGTAGTCGGCCAAAAGCCGAATGGTTTGCATTTCTTGGGGTGTGAAAAACACTTGTGCAGCTACTTTGGCATCATGCGCCAGTTCGGCAGCACTTTTCCCATTTTTGAAATCCGACAAAGAAGGTGGACCAGCGGGTTTCTTAGGCACATCGGCCTGCGCTTCTGCACCTACTACCGTAGCTGTAACAGCCCCCAGTGATATGGCTTTTAGTGTATCTCTACGTTTCATATTTTTTGAGATTATATTTTAGAATTTCTCTGACTCTTTCCGACTATCCTGACTTTTTATGACTTCTAAAGATTAGCCTTCTTGCGTTGGTCAATGATGTATTCAGAAGCCCGCATCGAGAGTGCCAAGATAGTCCATGTGGGGTTTTTGTCAGCTTGCGATACAAAAGTACCTGCATCTACCACAAAGACATTACGAGAATCGTGTAGCTGGCTGTACCGATTGGTAACAGACTTGGTGGGGTCGTCTCCCATGCGGGTTGTACCTACTTCGTGGATAATACGCCCCGGGGCCGCCAAGCCATAGTTACTTTCAGGGCCGGGCTTAGGACCTGTCGGCACGCCTCCGAGTGCATGAATAATTTCCTCAAAGGTATCTTGCATGTGTTTGGCCTGTTTGATTTCGTAATCAGACCACTTATACTGAAACCTCAAGACTGGGATTCCGTATTTGTCCACGACGTTGGGGTCTATTTCGCAGTAGTTGTCTTCGCGGGCTATGGCTTCTCCCCTACCCGACATACCAATTGTTGCTCCATAAAAATATTTATAGTCTTCTTTGAGCGATAGGCCATATCCTCCTGCTGGTTTGATTTTGCCGTCTTTACCAGGATATTTCCCATTGATATTTTCCATGCCAAAGCCGAAACCATAGCCAGGCATTCCCATACCGCCGCCATATTCGATATGATAGCCGCGTGGGAAGTCGAGTTTTTTGTCATTCAGCCACCAGGGCGTATAAACGTGCATACCCCCTACACCGTCTTCGTTGTAGCGTTTGCGATCTACCAAATGCGGCAAAAAAGCCCCCCGACTTGCACCTGTCGAATCGTGTAAGTATTTGCCAAGTACGCCGCTCGAATTGCCCAGTCCTTTGGTATGTCGCGACGATTTGGAGTTCATGAGCAGTCGGGCTGTTTCGCAAGCACTGGCCGCCAACACCACGATTTTGGCTCGAACGGTATATTCCTGTAAATTATCCTTATTGATATATGATACCCCCGTAGCTTCGCCGTTGGCATCTGTCAGCACCTCACGTGCCATGGCATTGGTAAAGACTTTGACATTACCGGTTTTGACGGCAGGTTTGACCAATACCGACGACGACGAAAAATCGGCATACGCTTGGCAGCCTCGGTTACATTGATGACAGTAAAAGCACGCCCCCCGCTCATTGTTGATAGGTTTGGTCAGAATCGAAAGCCGCGACGGTATGACAGGAATATTAAGTTTTTTGCCCGCTTGCTTAATCATCAATTCATGCAGACGAGGCTTAGGAGGGGGCAAAAAGATACCGTCGGGTTCGTTGTGAATATTCTCCACACTTCCAAAAACACCTATCAAACGATCTACTTTGTCGTAGTAGGGCTTCACGTCGTCGTAGCTGATGGGCCAGTTGTCGCCGAGACCGTCCACGTCTTTGCGTTTGAAATCGAGCGGCCCAAAGCGCAGCGAAATACGCCCCCAGTGATTGGTACGACCTCCCAACATACGCGACCGAAACCAGTCGAACTGTGTACCGGCTTTGCGGGTGTAAGGTTCACCGTCTATTTCCCAACCTCCCCAAGCGGCATCGAAATCGCCAAAAGCGCGAACTGTACTTGCTCCTCTACGCGGCGATTCCCACGGGTTTTTGAGTTGGGTGATGTACTTGGGGTCAGCGGGGTCGTACCATGGGCCTGCTTCCAGTAAGGCTACTTTGGCTCCTGCTTCGGCCAGCACTTTGGCGGCCATCCCTCCACCTGCACCAGAACCTACAATGCAGACATCGTAAACGGTGGGTTGTTCTTTGATTTGAAAACTCATGCTCGTAAAATCAATAATTAAACTTTTTTAAGAAAAGCAATTATTGACTTTACTTACTGTATATACGTCTATTTTGTCGAAATAATACTTGCCTCTTTCAAAAATCGCTGAAACCTCCAGTGGTCATAGGTGAGTTCTCGCCAATTAGTTTCTTTAGAAGGCTCAAATTTGTATGCTGCTACTTGCCCTTCAATCCTATCTTCAAAACCTTTCACTCTTACATCTTGTTTTTCAACGAGTTGATGCAAATAAGGCAGGTTGGACTTATCCAAAGACAAAAGATAAGATACGTCCACTTTGTCGGCGTAGTTGAAGTTGAACCACGTGATAAGCCTACTCCAATCTATCAAACACCCCAGCACTACGGCCCCAGCCACTACCCAAAGATTTTGTCGAATGAGATAAACATTGCTTTTCAAATTTTTCAGCTTTACGTAGGTCAAATACAATCCTATCAACGACAACAGCAGTCCTACATAAACGGCTATGCGCTTGTAAGTCAAGCCGAATGCTGCCACATACGAAGTATTTCGGTAAAAGGTCCAAGCGATGAGGAGGCCATTGAGCACAATCCAAACCACCGCCATTTGAAACAACCGCTGTTTGTTTTCATAGAAATTCTGATGCCCTCTGAAAAAGTACATGATGAGGCCAATGGCTGCTGCAATACTCAAAAGCAACGCCCAAAATGTTTCGTGGACTTGCTCCGAATACGTCTTGGCTGCCGAAGAAAATACATTGAATAACAGAAAAACGACAAGTAAAATATTGACCGCCCCAAACGACAAAATACCTTGTTGGTTTTCTTCTTTGAGTCTATCAGCATTTATATTTTCGGAAAAGACCAAATCGTTTTTTAGTTTTTCGTCTTCTCTTACCAATCCTTCAAAACCCCACGGGAAAAACATCGGACATATCCAAGTAGCTCCCAAAAAAATAAAAAACAATAAAGCCCCATCCAAAATCCAGTCGAAAGAAAGTAAATCGAATGAAAAAGCTGGATTTATCCAACTGTACATGATGTAGAAAACAAAAGTGATAAAAGCGGGCAAGAGATAACGACTGCCCTTGAAGTTCTTGAAAAACTGAAATTGTGCCGTCGTATGTTTTCTGATGGTAAAAATGGCATTGAAAAGCCCTACCAAAAATATGGCAAAGCCTCCATTCAGCCCTGCGACAGGCAGGCTACTTTGGGGCGCAAAACCCAACCCTACCAACAAAGGCAACGAAAGCACATACAGGGGCATACGAATCTCTCCATGCCAAGCGACTGATACCGCCAGCAAAAGATGTAATGTACTTGCCCATCGCCACGGCTGATGCTGCCACAACTCCGGTTTAGCCCAGAAAATAGCCCCCAGCATGGCTACCGAAAAAATAAGGGCATTGATCCCGGGATTTTGTTCATAAAATAGGTAGGTATGAAGCCCCACCAAAGCCACCCATGAAAGCAGGTCTTTTTTCATATTGATTCAATTAAAAAGTACTTTGTATTGCAAAGTAAACACATATAAAACCATACTTCCAAATCTTTTTTCACTATTTTTGCCCCGAAATCATTTGATGAATGTCTTTGCTATCAAAACTCACTTCCTCGCTCCACAAACACCCCTCCTACTGGCTTGCTGCCATACTGATTTTGGCCTTTGGATTAAGGCTTTATAAATTAGATGCTTACGGTATTTTTTTGGACGAAAAGTACACCATGGTTATCAGTCAGGGGATTGTCATGGACGGAGCCAACCAAAAAGACGTATTTCTCCAGCCTACCTTTACGCCCCAAGATTTTTGGAAGCCTAAAACGCTTCAAGACTTCTTCGAGGCCAATGCCCGTGGCGATATTGGCAATAGCCCGGTGTACTATGCCGTGGTGTATTCGTGGATGAGAGTTTTTGGACTGTCTGATTTTCAGGCGCGTTTTCCGTCGGTCATTTTTAGTGTGCTGATTGTTGGGTTGATGTTTGTGATTGTGCGGCGATTTTATCAGTCAAATACGTTAGCGTTGTTAAGTGCCTTTTTGGTTGCGATAGAGCCGTTTTTTGTGGCGTATAGCCACCAAGCCCGCAACTATTCGATGAGTTTTTTCTTGACTTTGTGGGCTACCTACTTGTTTTTACGCATCATCGAAAACGAAAATAAAAACCAACCCTCCACCCACTTGTACGTACTTTACGCGCTGTCGGTGAGTCTTAGTTTGCTTTCGCATTTCTTGACATTCACGGTTTTTGTGGGTCATGGATTGTATGTGTTGTTGTTTTTGCGAAAGTGGCAAGGCTGGGCGCGACTGGCCGTGGCAGTTGGGGTAGGTCTGATTCCGATGATTTTGTGGATGACCGTAGGGGCTGGCCAATGGACCCTCTCCAACCTCGAAGACCAAGCGCAGATTTATAAAAAAGTAGCCCAAACCAACCCTACCAACAACCCCTTCGGCGAAGTGCTTCCCGCTACGCTTGCCAATGTATCCCAAAAAGCCCTGCCAATGTTTGGCGATTTGTTCTTATTTAGCAATGGATTGTACCAACTCGAAGGCAAGCGTAATACCCTCGTAGCGATTCTGGTTGGGCTATTGCTCACAGGTCTGTATGCTTTCAGTCAGAGAAATGCGTTTCTCAAACGTTGGGACTGGGCTTTGGGCTTCGGGTTGGTAGGGGTGAGTCTGCTGTTTTATAGCCAAACGCCCTTGTTGTTCGGGGTATTGTCGGGGGCAGTGGTGCTGTTTTACATCATGGGTGAAGGTCTGATGAAGGCTTTTCCACAGTCGCGACTTACATGGTTTATGCTCATTATGGCGTTGATTCCCAATTTGTTCTTGGTATTTTGGTCGTTTCGCAATGGCCATACCTACGGCCTCACCCAACGCTACGGAGGTTTTTCGTTTCCGTATTCGGTTACGTTGGTAAGTTTGACGCTACTGCAACTTTTCAAAACTCAAAACAAAATCAAATACCTCATTTACGGACTTTTGATGATTCAGTTGGGGGCAGTAGCTCTGGTATTGAAAAGCATTTACGAAGACCGCTCGCCCAAATATACTTATTTCGGTACCCCTCGCCAGCCCAATCCGTACTATGAGGCAGCGCAAAAAATAAAGCAGCTCTATGAAGAAGGCGACACCATAAAATATCCCACCGAGCCGAAGGTATTTCTGACCGAGAATGCTCGTACCTACCTCCCTTATTCACTTCAAGATGCTCAACTAACCAATCTCTACCTCCCCAAAGACGCTCGCTACATACAGCAAATTGACACCACCGAACTAAGCAAAATCATCTTGATAAAAGCCAAAAACGGCCAAAAAGTACTTCTCTACGACTTAGAAGGCAAAAAACACCGCTACTGATTTTGGGAAAAAGGCGGTATCTTTGTAAATAAAATATCAAATTCCATCGTGGAATCAATGCAAAAACAAGAAACTGGACTTTATGGGATTCGATACTCGAATAGAGACTTTACACAAGCAGAATCTTGGGGTAAAAACCAGTTTAATTCGTCATTCCCTGTCGGTTTAGCCAACTTTATGGCTTCCAAAAATTTAGAGTATGTGTACCTCTATCTTGATGAAAATTTAAAAGTTAAACACAGCACCATTTCAGACAAAGAAATTTACAGTTCAAAAGCCAATGCTGAAGATTTATTTTTTTCATTTGAAAGTCCTTATACCCCATATCAACAGTTAGTCTTAGGCAAATTACCGAGAGTTGATTTGGTTACACAATCAAGAAGCACTGGAAATTGTTTGCGCCCTCTCGAAGTTAAATTAACGGCCTTACCTGACCAATCAACATGCAGTCTGAATGAAGCATATTATGGTTGTGAAATGGTCGTCAGACCCGATACTATCGTTTATTTAGCTTGTAGTATTGCTGCGAATTTTAAAGCCGACACACAATCCCTTACTTCACTTATCGGAAGCCGATTTGACGAAATCAGGGATTGGACAGACGGGGTTTCGGTATGGCCTTTCATTACAGAAATGGTAGCTTCCATAGACCGAATTGCCTTTTCTTTATTAGACAAGCAAGAACCCTTGCTAATGCAACCTATTTGGAAAACACAAGGAAAATCACCAATACTTGCCGATAATTGTTTAGACGTTTTTGTATGGTCTAACTTAGCTTTCACTCGATTATTTGTTGATGTGGTAAGGGGTGAAATCTCTGAAGGAGTTAATAAAATCACCCGACAAATAAGAACTATCATTTGGCTCTTAAAAATGCTTGACGATTTTGCCAAACACGGTCAAATCAATCATCATAAAATCATTGATGCCCTCTCCTTTAACACAAAAAATGACAAAGCATTTGCCATTAGTGGACGTATTACACACAAGTTGATGACTTGTAAAGAATTGACCAAGCCAAGAATCGAAAAGAAAGACATCAAAAATATCATACTTGGTGGTGGTCAGCATTTATTAAGCCCCGAAAGGAGATTTGATGCTATTATTTATAACTCACCAGAACTATTCGTATCAAGGTAAACCGTAGCAATGAAAACAGTAGATTTATTTTCAGGTTGTGGCGGTTTGTCGCTTGGCTTTCAAAATGCAGGTTTTGAAATTCAAGCAGCTTTCGACAACTGGGAACCTGCTCTCAAAGTTTATAGAGACAATTTCAATCACCCGATTTACGACATAGACTTAGCCAGTGCAGAAGGGCTTGAATTTGTCAAAAGCCTTAAACCACAGTTGATCATTGGAGGTCCTCCTTGCCAAGATTTTTCAAGTGCTGGCAAACGAGATGAAACTTTGGGTCGGGCAGATTTAACCATTTCTTTCGCCAATATCATAGCAAATGCCCAACCTGAATGGTTCGTAATGGAAAATGTGGAGCGAATTATCAAGAGTCGTATGCTCAAAGAAGCATTACAAATTTTCAAAAAAGCAGGTTTTGGTATTTCTTACCAAGTTTTAGATGCGAGTTTTTGTGGTGTTCCACAAGCAAGGAAGCGTTTCTTTTTAGTGGGTCATAAACATTCAACCGATCATTTTCTAACTCCCTACTTCAATAAAAATTTATCAAGTAAGCCTATGACCTTGTTTGACTACTTCGGTGATTCATTAGGTATTGAATACTATTACCGACATCCAAGGAGCTATGCAAGACGTGGAGTTTTTAGTATTTATGAGCCAAGTCCGACAATCCGTGGAGTCAATAGACCCATTCCAAAAGGATATATAAAACACGAAGGAGACCCCGTAGAAATCACAGAAAAAGTGAGGCCATTAACCACTAAAGAGAGAAGTTTAATTCAAACATTTCCCAATAACTTTATTCTCAATGGAAGTAAGACTGACCTTGAGCAAATCATAGGGAATGCTGTACCTGTAAAACTCGCAGAATATGTTGCCAAATGCATCAAGCAATATATCAACGAAAAGAGAGAGAATAAACAAATCGTATTTGGACAATTAGAATTGATGTATTGAAATCCCCAAAGACGCTCGCTACATACAGCAAATAGACACCACCGAACTAAGCAAAATCGTCTTGATAAAAGCCAAAAACGGCCAAAAAGTGTTGCTCTACGACTTAGAAGGCAAAAAACACCGCTAC
>JBKBKL010000025.1:0-33523 GCA_046294665.1 Runella sp. | reverse complement strand
AAGCAATCAGTGGAGAGATAACAATTGCTAAACCTTCTTTGGTTATGGCTGGCAACTGATAACAGAGTGATTTGCCGGCACCCGTAGGCATGATGACAAAGGTGTTCTGCCCTGCCATGACGCTATTGATGATGGCTTCTTGATCGCCCCTAAACTGACTGTATCCAAAAATTTCCTTGAGGCGCTCTTTGAGTATTTGCTGCGCGCTTGCTTCTACTTGAACCATTCTTTATAACTGATAAGTGAGTTGGTCTTTACTTTGACGCTGCCAAGAGCGTAGTTTAAGTGAATAATGTACATTAGATTCATCGGGTTGTTTTGGTAGCAACAAACCCAATAATCGAAGTTGAAATTAGTAAAAATATTCAAATCTGATACAACAAATTTTTGTCAAGTCAAGTCTATCTTTTTTTTATCTTCTCTTTTAATTTGTATCTAATGTATTAAAAATCAGATGTTTCACATTAAATTAAATGTGTCTAAAAAAACAATGACCTTAAAAACTTATTAAATTTATCTCATTCTTTCTTGCGAACGGATAAACTTTTCGTCGCGGCGTATGGCACGATTGGCCAAAACGTTGGCCAGCATGGCTACGATAAGTGCATAAAAACCTATTTGAAACTCCCCTTTTGCTTGAGGTTCAAAAAAAGCCATAGCGCGCCCGAAGACGAAATACATGATAAGCCCCATCACGATAGTGAGCAAAATAGAGTTGGCGGCACACAAGCCCGACTGAAGTAAGCGGTTTTTGTACTGAAAAATAGCATAGACGGCAATGCTCGCCACCACCCCCCCCAGCAAGGCTAAATACCAAAGAGGGGTGATTTGGGTGCTAATACCTTGCTGATAAGAAAGACGTATAGCGGTAAGATGAGCCGATTGAGTAGCATCAATAGAAGTTTTTTGCCAAATAGGTAGGGCTATCATACCTATCATACCCGCTGCTACCAAAGCCAAAAAAAGTGTCTGAATACGCTGTATCATGTCTTAATTGAATAACTCTTAAGTGATGTTTTTTTGAAAAGGAGGGCAAAGTTACACATTTGAGGCATATTTTGGACAATCCAAATTTAGGTTATTATTTTGGGAGAATAAACGTTTTGATTTGTAAAATGCTTTCTAAAACTTTTGGTAGTGCCGTCTATGGGGTCAATGCCACCATTATTACGATAGAAGTAACCGTAGGACAGGGAATGCGCTTTTACATGGTGGGTTTGCCTGATAGTGCTGTTAAAGAAAGCGAACAGCGGGTAGAGTCATCACTCAAGTACATGGGCTATCGTATGCCTCGCCAGAAAGTAGTGGTTAATCTTGCCCCTGCCGATATTCGCAAAGAAGGTTCGGCTTACGATTTGCCGATTGCACTCTGTGTACTACACGCATCAGAGCAACTCAATGCCCAAAAAAATCTGGAAGAATACCTCATCATGGGCGAGCTATCGCTCGACGGCCAACTGCGACCTATCAAAGGGGTATTACCCATAGCCATCGAAGCCCGAAGGCTGGGTTTTAAGGGGTTTTTGCTGCCCGCTGCCAACGCCCACGAAGCGGCTATCGTCAATAATTTGGACGTGATTCCGATCGAAAATCTCAAAGACGCGGTTGAGTTTTTTGAAGAAACCAAAGCAATCGTGCCTCTGACAGTAGATACACGCGACTTGTTTTTTAATACCCTCAACGATTACGATGCTGATTTTGAGCACGTTCAAGGACAAGAAAACATCAAGCGCGCGCTCGAAATCGCTGCCGCCGGTGGCCACAACGTCATCATGATAGGTCCTCCGGGAGCTGGTAAAACGATGCTGGCTAAACGGCTGCCATCTATTTTGCCACCGCTTACGCTACAAGAATCGCTCGAAACGACCAAAATTCACTCCGTAGCGGGCAAACTCGGCAGCAAGGCTTCGCTGATTTCGCGGCGGCCTTTTCGGGCACCGCACCATACTATCAGCGATGCTGCACTCGTAGGGGGAGGGACTTTCCCACAGCCAGGCGAAATATCCCTCTCACACAACGGGGTATTGTTTCTCGACGAGCTACCCGAATTTAAACGTACCGTACTCGAAGTAATGCGCCAGCCTCTGGAAGAACGCCGCGTAACGATCTCTCGTACCAAATGGGCTATTGAGTTTCCTGCCAATTTTATGCTCATCGCTAGTATGAATCCTTGTCCGTGTGGGTTTTATAATCACCCCGAAAAAGAGTGTGTATGCCCCCCCGGGACCGTACAACGTTACCTCAACAAAATCAGCGGCCCACTACTCGACCGCATTGACCTACACGTAGAGGTTACGCCTGTGTCGTTTGACCAGATAGCCTCCAACCGAAAATCCGAGAAAAGCAGCGACATCAGAGAACGGGTCATCAAAGCCCGTGAGATACAGACGATTCGATTCAAAGCTCACGATGGTATCTACTGCAATGCCATGATGCCTTCGCCGATGGTCAAAGAAATATGCGACATCGGAACGGCCGGCAAAGCATTGCTCAAAACCGCCATGGAACGCCTCGGACTCTCGGCACGTGCTTACGACCGTATCCTAAAAGTAGCGCGAACCATAGCAGATCTTGCCGCCAGTCCCGACATCAAAATCGAACACCTCGCCGAGGCCATTCAATACCGAAGCCTCGACCGCGACACATGGGCGGGGTAGGGCAGACGCTAAAAAGTAAGTACCGCATTTTTGAACAAAAGTTGCCCATGAAAATAGAACTCAATACACAGGTTGATAAATATTTAGTTTATGGCTGTATGCGCTGCAAATTTGGCGGTACTCCACAGTGCAAAGTCATTCCATGGCGTGCAGAATTGGAGTTACTAAGACAAATTGTTTTAGAAACAGGGCTGAAGGAAGAAATAAAATGGGGTGTGCCTGTTTATACACACAAGGGCAAAAATATCGTAACCGTAAATGCCCTCAAAGCATCTGCCAATATTGGTTTCTATAAAGGTGTATTGCTCACTGATAACCACAAAATCCTTCAACAACAAGGAAATTTGCAGTCTGACAGGATTATCAAGTTTACAAATACAAATGACATTCATAAGGCAACCGATATTTTGAAAGCGTATATTTCGGAAGCCATAGCCATAGAAGAAAGCGGGAAGAAAGTGGCTTTTAATCAAAACCCAGAGCCAATTCCCGACGAGTTAATAGAAGCATTTGAAGCTGACCCTGCCTTTAGAAAAGCATTTTACGAATTGACACCTGGACGACAACGGGGCTATATCATTCACTTTTTACAACCCAAACAATCCCAAACAAGAAAAGGGAGAATCCAAAAATACAAATCACAAATTTTTGATGGCATAGGGCTGAACGACAAATACAATAACTGACTACCCCAAAGACAGCCTTATCACCTATCCCAAACAAATCGAGTGAGATGTAGTCTGTACTATTTGGCCTCTTTGAACAACTCCTCTACGGCTCTACGAGCACTTTCGATAGCTCCATGTACCGTACCGCTATGACCGCCATAATGCGTGGCTTCACCGGCAAAATAAAGGCGACGATTGACGGGCCTTGAAAGTTCTAACCTTGTCAAAAGACCACCTCCGCCTACCGTGGGGTACGAATACGCCCCTTTGATGAAAGGCTCTTTGCTCCAGTCTATGAGCCTCGCATTGAGCAATGCCCCCGTAGCTACACCACTTCCATACAACCCGTCCAAGTCTCGCAAAACAGTTTGAATCGCAGCCGACGACGGCAAACTACTAAGGGCTTCAGCTTGTGCGCCCATCACAAAGCCTGTCAGTACAAACGAACGTGTACTGCGACCACTTGAAGTTACCCAAAACTCTGGTACAGGCCCGGAAGTATAAATCGAGCCTGTATTGGCTGCCCAAAAGCGACGATTGAAAGCCAAGATGATTTTCATGCCTGCCCCCATACCAATATTTTTGATGGCTTGACGCTTGGCTTCGGGCAATGGTGGGTTGAACTGTAAATCGCCCGCTTGTAATATGGAAAGAGGGACTGTTACAATCACTCTATCGAAGGCCATTTTTTGGGTTTGGCTATCTTCTACTACGATGCGATCGCCACTATAATCAATACGCCTGATTTGCTTGTTGAACATAATTTTGGGAAGCACAGCTTTACACTTTTCTTCCAAAATCGACATCATCGAGCGGTTGGCAATCATAAAATTTCTATCGCCCGCACTCCAAAGCCTGTCTTCTTCGGAGATACCCCTCACGCTCAAACGCGCAGCGGACGTACCGTACTCATTGGCTACGAGGGCATTGGGGATATGCTGTACACGTGCAGCCAGTCGGCGGTTGTCCATGAGTTGTTGAAGGCTAATATCATCTCCTGAATAATTGCGGGCTTGTGTAGCCAGCGTCTGGGCTGCTACGAAGTCCACATCGCTGTTGAGTTGAGAGGCTGTACGGAGCGTATTGCCTACTTGGAAATAATCCGTGCCGTCGTCTTCAAACAGTGTAGCTCCAGAGGCTTTGACCCAATCGTACCAAAGGGAGCGTTGGCCGTGGATTTCTTCTGCCCCCAGCTCTATATCAAAATCCGTAAATCCTTTTAGAGAACGAATCCGCCCCCCGATTTGCTCTGAAGCCTCCAAAATCACATAATCACTACCTGCTTCTTCAAGCAAAAGACCCGCATACAGCCCTGCTGCCCCTGCGCCGATGACCGCCACGCGACCTTCATAGCGGCGGTTAGTGGGTTGGTTGTTTTGTGTACACCCTGCTGCCAAAGCACTACTTGCCAGTAAAGTGTTTTTAATGAATTTTCTGCGCTGCATACACTATGAATTTGATTCGTTATATACGTTCACTTTGCTATCATCAATACATTCTGCCAAAAGTTCTGAAATTGTTTTTTTAAACTTGGGGTGAATAAAAGTAGGGGCGATTTCGACCAAAGGAAGTAATGTAAAGCGACGTTCTTGCAAGCGTGGGTGTGGAATGACCAAATCGGGCATTTGTAATATCAACTCTCCATAAAACAGAATGTCAACGTCTATCTCTCGCGCCCCCCAACGCTCGCGCCGCTCACGACCCAAGTATTGTTCAATTTTCTGAACTAATTCCAAAATGTCAATCGGGTGAAGGTGTGTACGTAGCATCAGTACTTGATTCAGAAAACTGGGCTGGTCGGTTACTCCCCAAGGGGCAGTTTCATACACTTGGGAGGCTACCTCAATAGGAGCAATGCGACTTTCAATCAATTTCCGCGCTTGTTGCAAAGTGGCCTCACGATGGCCAAGATTTCCGCCCAATAGTAAATAAACAGGATTCTGCCTCATTCGTTACTTTGTGTTTTGTTTCTCCAATAAAATGCCACCGCTACGCCCGATAGAATATGCCAAATACTCCACCAACCCGCAATGATAGCCATACCTCCCAGCGGCAAATCTACGGGGAAAACCGTAGGATTGAAAAGTAGGGCCAATCCCAAGCCAGAGTTGTGAATGCCGGTTTCGATGCTTAGTGTGCGGCGGCTTTGTACCGAAAGCCCAAAAATAGTACCCATTCCATAACCTGTAAGCATTGCGAGGGTATTTTGTAACAAGACCACCACAAATACATAGCCAATATACCGAACGAAAATATCGAAGTTTTGGCCAAAAGCCAACACTACCAATGCACCAAAAAACACCAACGACAATACTTGAAAAGGCTTGAGTAAAAAACTTGCAACGCGAGGTAGATAAATCGAACAGAGCATACCCAATAAAAGAGGAATACCCAATATGGTAGCTACCGATTTGAACAACTCTCGCCAATCAAGTTCGAGCGGACGTACCAACGAACTGCTCTGTGCGTACAAATTGCCCCAAAAGGTAAAGTTGAAAGGAGTAACCACCACTGCCATAAGGGTACTGATAGCCGTCAGGCTTACGCCCAAAGCTACGTTGCCTCGTGCCAGCGAAGTGATAAAATTGGAAATATTGCCCCCCGGACAAGCTGCCACAAGTATCATACCCAACGCCACCCCCACCGTGATATGTTGGCCCAATAGCAATACCAACCCAAACGTAACGGCAGGCATCACCACTGCTTGACTCAACACCCCCGCCACCAACTGACGCGGCTGCTGCCATAAGTGGCTAAAATGCTGTGGCTTCACATCAAGGGCTACTCCAAACATCATCATTGCTAAGGCAATATTGATGACAGCAGAGTTTTCGGCAGAGAAATGGAGTCGAACGTGGTCGAGGGCTTGAAGAGATTCGTACATGAGGTTAGGTTGGGGAATTGAACGCCGAATTAACAAAAAAATAGTGATAGGTTGGCTATGTGCCAATTTGCTCAATGAGAAGCCTTGCCGATAAAAACAGAAAATTTAAAATCTCAAATCAATCAATTGAAGTCAAAAGAGTAACTTGCCCCGAGAATTATCAGAAAATTTCATACCCCCATTATATCGCATGACCAACGATACCATCGTCGAAGCCCTCGAACTTACTGCCAAACTCCTCGAACTCCATGAGGGCGATTCCTTCAAAATCAGATCATACAGCAGCGCAGCCTTCAATTTGAGCCGCATCAACGAGCGTGAGTTGGCCTTGCTTTCTGCCGACGAACTCACCAAGATACAAGGAGTAGGGAAAGGGGTAGCAGCCAAAATTCGGGAGTTGGTCGAAACAGGTAAAATCGCTGAAACAGAAGAACTTCTGGCTCAAACGCCCACGGGTGTTTTGGAGATGTTTAAAGTCAAAGGAATCGGCCCCAAGAAAATCGGAACACTCTGGCGGCAGTTGGGCATTGAAAACCTCGAAGCTTTGCAGCGTGCTTGCCAAAGTGGTCAAATAGCTCAACTGAAAGGTTTTGGCGAAAATACCCAACAAAAAATATTGGAGTCACTCGCTTTTTTACGAAGTCAAGCAGGCAAACTCCGCATGGATAAGGCTGAGGCTTTGGCGCAACTTTTAGAGGAAGCACTTCAGGCACAGTTTGAAAAAGTGGCCATCACAGGCGAGATAGCGCGTGGCAACGAAACGGTCGAAACCATTCAACTGGTAGTAGCTACCGATTCACCTACGGAAGCCCCCCAAAAACTCAAAAATATCGGGTGGATTCTTCAAACTCCTCGTGAGTCTTCACCTTTTGTATGGCGTGGCCGACTTCGCCATGCTACCGAGTCTGAGGCTGATGCCCCACCTCCCAACGAAGAAATAGAAGTACAAACAACCAAAGAAGTCAAGGTAGAAATTTTGTTTGTTAAGCCTGAATGGTTTGAAAATGAACGCTTTGTGGCTGAATGTACAGAAGCGCATTTAGCCTATCGTGTCTCTTCGGGGCAAACGCTCTTCCAAATAGCCTACCAAGCACCTATAACCAGCACCGAAGAAGTTTACCAAAAAGCAGGGCTGCCGTACATTGTCCCAGAAATGCGCCAAGGGAATGGCGAATGGGAATGGATACAGCAAAATGACAGCAGTCAGCTCATAACATGGCAAGATTTGCGTGGCATCTTGCACAATCACAGCACCTATTCCGACGGCAAACATAGTCTGGAAGAAATGGCGCGCTTCTGCAAAGAATTGGGCTTTGAGTATTTGGGGATTGCCGACCATTCGCAGTCGGCTACCTATGCCAATGGCCTTCGGGTGGATAGGGTCTTGCAACAACATACCGAAATCGAACACCTCAACCAAACGCTCGCTCCTTTCAAAATACTGAAA
The DNA here is from genome assembly GCA_046294665.1 of Runella sp. GTDB lineage: Bacteria > Bacteroidota > Bacteroidia > Cytophagales > Spirosomataceae > Runella. The sequence goes on along the minus strand of JBKBKL010000025.1, from coordinate 25,867 downwards.
GGAATCGAATCAGATATTTTGGGCGATGGCTCGCTCGATTACCCCAACGATATTTTGCAGACTTTCGATTATGTAGTTGCTTCAGTGCATAGTAACCTCAACATGACGCTCGAAAAAGCAACAGCACGCCTGCTTCGCGCTATCGAAAACCCCTACACCACAATTCTGGGACACCCCACAGGCCGGCTTCTGCTGGCGCGAGAAGGCTATCCCATTGACCATAAAGCCGTCATTGAGGCTTGTGCCAAGCATGGGGTAGTGATAGAAATCAACGCCAGCCCATGGCGGTTGGATTTGGACTGGCGGTGGATACGCTATGCTATGGAGTGTGGCGTGTTGCTAAGTATCAATCCCGATGCCCACCAAAAAGAAGGCTACTTCGATATGCACTATGGCTTGCGTGTAGCTCGCAAAGGCGGCCTCATCAAATCAATGACATTCAATGCGCTTTCACTCCAAGCTATGGAAGACTATCTGACGAAAAAGAAACACAAAAGCAAAGCTTTCATGAATTGATTTGTTGATTTTCAAGCGTGGGAGAATGTACCCTTTAGACAATCGAACAGCCTCACAGCACTACTTCTTTTGAGTAAAATTGGTCATTTTATAGTAATCCACCCCTGTTAAAGTCTTTATGTTCAAAAAAGACTTGATGAAAAAATTGTTTCTATTCCCTCTACTTCTGGCAGGATTAGCAGCTTTTTTAGCCAATACAAATCCTCCTGCTCCTTTGCCCAATATTGTTTTGATTTTTGTCGACGACATGGGCTATGGCGATTTGAGCAGCTATGGGGCATTACAATACCGCACTCCTCACCTCGACCGTATGGCCACCGAGGGCGTACGATTCACCAATTTTCTCACTGCCCAAGCTGTATGCAGTGCTTCAAGGGCGGCGTTGCTTACGGGTTGCTACCCCAATCGCATCGGTATTGCGGGGGCGTTGTTTCCTAATGCCAAAGTAGGTATCAACCCCGACGAAACGACTTTGGCCGAGTTGCTTAAAACCAAAGGCTACAAAACCGGTATCTTCGGCAAATGGCATCTCGGCGACCATCCCAAATTTCTCCCGCTCAATCATGGTTTCGACGAGTATGTGGGTCTTCCTTATTCCAACGATATGTGGCCGGTGTATTATGATGGCCAAACTGCCACTGCCCAACAAAATAGGTATAACTTTCCAAAACTTCCTCTTATCGAAGGCTCAAACAAAATAGCCGAAATCAACACCCTCGACGACCAAGCCAAACTCACAGGGATTTATACCGAGCGGGCGGTGAGTTTTATCAAACGCCACAAAGACAAACCCTTTTTTTTGTACGTACCACATTCGATGCCCCACGTGCCGATTGCAGCCTCAGCCAATTTTAAAGGAAAAAGCGGGCAGGGAGTCTATGGCGATGTGATTATGGAAATTGACTGGTCGGTGGGCGAAATCTTGAAAACACTCAAAGCCTACGGTTTAGACAAAAATACATTGGTGATTTTCACAAGCGACAACGGCCCGTGGCTCAACTTCGGCAACCATGCGGGGTCGTCGGGAGGGCTGCGCGAGGGTAAGGGTACGAGTTTTGAAGGAGGGCATCGTGTGCCGTGTATCGTGCGCTGGAAAGGTACTACCCCCGAAGGACTCATCTGCAACAAACTCACCTCGACCATTGATTTGTTCCCCACGATTGCCGGTATCTGTGGTATCTCTCTCCCCAATCGAAAGATTGATGGGGTGGATATTTTACCGCTCCTCAAAGGCAATTTGGACGCTACCCCTCGCAAGTATTTTTATTACTACTACCGCCAAAACCATTTGGAGGCCGTCCGGCGAGATGATTGGAAGCTCGTTCTTCCTCACCCCGGGCGCACCTATGAAGACCAAACTCTGGGCAACGACGGTTTCCCGGGAAAAACAGACGAAAATAGGCCATTTGCTTTAGCCCTGTATGACCTCCGTCGTGACCCAGCAGAGCGGTATGATGTCAAAGCCTATTATCCAGACATTTTGGCCGAACTCCAACAAGTAGCCGAAACTGCCCGCGAAGACCTCGGCGATGCTCTTACCCAACGCACGGGCAAAAACGTGCGCCCCAGTGGAAGTGTCGAATAAAACTCAAATCCTTTCTCAAACTCAATGAAAACTTTCAAATCCCTTTTACTCCTACTCCTTTTACATTTAGTTTTTATAGAAAACTATGCCCAGAAAAAAAAGCCACTCTACACTTTTGAGTTGGGGGTACAGACATATACTTTCCGCAAAAGTATGCCGCTCGGCGTAGCCGCTACACTCGACACCATCAAAAGCATGGGCTTTACCGAACTCGAAACAGGCGTACCCAAAGGCATGACCGCCCAAGAATACCGTCAGCTATGCGACGAACGTGGCCTCAAGATTGTGAGTGTTGGCGGCGGCTATGACCAACTCGTCGCCGATGTGATGCCTACCGTCGAAACGGCCAAAATACTGGGTGCAAAATATGTGATGTGTGCATGGATTCCACACAAAGTTCGCGGAGGATTTACGTTTGAAGAAGCCCAAAAAGCTGCCCAAGATTTCAACAAAATAGGCAAAGCTCTGGCCGATAATGGCCTCATTTTTTGTTACCATGTACATGGTTTTGAATTTCAGCCTTATCAAAATGGAACTCTTTTCGACTACATCATGCAAAACACCAACCCCAAACACGTATCCTTCCAACTTGATGTGATGTGGGCTTTCCATGGTGGGGCTGACCCCGCTGCTCTGCTCGACCGATACGGCAAACGCTGGAAACTTCTACACCTCAAAGACCTCAAAAAAGGAGTGAAAGGCGACCTTACCGGAAGCACCTCACAAGACAACGATGTCATCTTAGGAACAGGGCAGTTGGACTTACCGACTATCATTGCCAAAGCCAAGAAGTTAGGTATCAAGCACTATTTCATCGAAGACGAAAGCAGTCAGGTCAATTACCAAGTACCGCGCAGTATAGCGTACTTGAAAAGCCTTTAAAATTGCGCCCTGATTTTTTCGGCTACTTGTGCCAATTCGTCTTGGCTCATTTTGAGTTTATGCGAAAAATTCATGTCGGCCATGCTGTTCATGGGTATCAAGTGTACGTGTGCATGAGGTACTTCCAGCCCCACGACGGCTACACCGATACGCTTGCAAGGAATGGCCTTTTCGACGGCAGCCGCTACTTTTTTAGAAAACTGCATCAATCCTGTGTAGAGCGCGTCGTCCAAATCAAAAATGTAATCTATTTCCTTCTTCGGAATAACCAGCGTATGCCCCACCGAACAGGGGAAAACATCAAGAAAAGCCAAATAGTCGTCGGTTTCGGCGATTTTGTGGCAAGGAATCTCGCCATTGACAATACGTGTGAATATCGTAGGCATTTTGAAGTTTAAAGTTCAGAGTTTAAAGTTAAAAGTTGAGGGAGGAAAGATAATTTATTTCAACCATCTGTCAAACCAAGAAAAGGCTTCTTGCTGCATGGCGAGGTCAAATTTGTGGGGGCCTTCGTGAAAAGTACAGCGATAACGGTCGGAAGCATGGGCTTTTTTATAAACCTGCTCCAAAATCCGATCGGCTTTCTGCATTTCTGTCAGAGTAAAAAGTTGGTCTTCTTTGTCGTTGAGTACAAGCGTTGGCAGGGGTGTACGTAAGCCCAAGATTTCGGGGAAATCCAATTCATTGGGCAGGATCGGAATGTACGTCATCCAAGTATGGGTAAAAGACTTGTATAATGAAAAATCAGCCCAAGTCGTCATAAAACCTACCGGAATGGCACATTGGATGCGCTCGTCGAGGCCACCGAGGTAGGCCGATCGTAGCCCCCCACCCGACAGTCCACAGCAGCCTACTTTGTTGGGGATAACATCAGGGCGAGCGCACAGAATATCGAGGGCTTTTTGGTCTTCGGCCAAAAATACCGCTGGCCATGTTGTACCCGCCGAAAACAACGACTTGGCCATGATATGTTCGTGATTGGCCGCCCATTGGTTGTACTGGTCTATGTTTTCTTGTTTGTCGGGGTCGTGGTCTGTCAAGCCATTGCGCTGGCGTTCGGGTACTTCTTGTAGTTTTACTCTCCTACTTCCAAAAGTAAACGAATCTGATACCAGCACCACATAGCCACGTCGCGCGAGTTCGTTAGCCCAGGCTTTGCCTTCGTAATAGTGCTGCTGGTGCAGGGTCATCATGGGGTGCTGAGTATTGCTTATTTTGGTGATTTTGTGCGTACCAAAATACTTGTTGCCACCGTGGTCGTGGAGTGCCAGTACAGCCGGAAGTGGCCCTTTGGCATCGGCAGGTTTGAGCAAAATCGCTTCTGTAGGATTTCCATAAGGCAACTGCCAAGTGAGTTTTTCGATGTAAAGACCTTCATAATTTAACTTTTCCACCACCTTTACTTTGGGGATACCCTCAATCCTCCGGTACCCCATACGCTCCAATACTTGCTTTTTGGCTATTTTTCGCCATTGAGCTATATCTTTGAATTGCTCGTTGCGAAACGAAAGGCGTGGTATCTTAGCGGCATTGGGCTGATTAGCCCACGGCCCATAAGGCCCAATGAGGCTGGTCGCCTCCTCCAAAGCAACAGGTTCTGCTTGAGTTGTATTCAAAAAATCCATGTCAATGATTTGTTTTGGGGTAGCAATAGCCAAAGTGGCCACTCCACTCATTTTCAAAAACTCTCTGCGGTGGTTCGGCATCTGGGAAAACGGTAGAATTGGAAGTGATGTTTGCTTTGAAAGTATGAAAATAACATTTCTTAACGAACTAATATCAAATACTTCTTCTCATGTTTAGAACAATTTTTACAATCGTTTTCGTACTGATTGCTTTGGGGCTTCAAGCACAGCCTGCCCCCCTCAATTCACTCTATCGCCAAACCAGCGATATACATCATCTGATGGTCAATTATGCCGCTGACCAAGGAAGTTTGAGCAGGTTTTATACAATCGAAAACTCCCCCGAACGGCGCGAAAGATTTCTCAAACTGACCAATGAGTATTTACAACAACTCAAACGAATAGATTTCGACAAACTACCTATTGACAGTCAGATAGATTATGTGCTTTTTGAACGCAATCTCAACGTAAATCGCTACGAACTCGACAAAGAAGCCCGCGAGGTAGCTCAGATTCAGTCGTGGTTTCCGTTTGCAGACAAGATTTATGAAATGGAAAAAAAACGCCGAAGGGGTATATCGTTCAATGCCGAACAACTGGCAGCCGAACTGGCAGCCCTTAGCCGAATGATAACTGAAACGCGCCAACGTATCGAAAAAATCGAAAAGCCTGACCCTGCCCTGCTCGAACGTGCCGAGGGGACAGTCAAAGGACTTAAACTCGCCTTGAAAAGTGTGTTTGATTTTTACAACGAATACGACCCGCAGTTTTCGTGGTGGATTCCTGCCCCGTATCGTCAGATTGACAGCGTATTGACCAACTATGGGGCTGTATTTACCAAAAAACTCAAAGCTGCCAATGCGATTTTCAAAGACGACGGCAGCGGTATCAATGGCGTAGCCGTAGGTAGAGAGGAATTGCAACGACAGTTGGCATTTGAATTTATTCCTTACACACCCGAAGAACTCATCGAGATTGCCAATCTGGAGTTTGCATGGTGCGACCAAGAACTCCTCAAAGCCTCCCGCGAAATGGGCTTCGGCGACAACTGGCGACAGGCACAAGAAAAAGTAAAAAATAGTGTAGTACCCGTAGGCAAGCAGCCCGAACTGATCCTGCGGCTTTATGATGAATCTATCGCTTTTCTGAAAAAAAACGACCTCATTACGATACCACCCATAGCCGAAGAAACTTGGCGTATGAACATGATGTCGGCAGAGCGGCAGAAGTTGAGTCCTTTTTTCTTGGGTGGTGAAACGATTTTGATTTCGTATCCCGTACCGAGTATGTCGCACGAAGACAAGATGATGAGTATGCGCGGCAACAACCCGCATTTTTCGCGGGCAACGGTTCATCATGAACTCATCGCAGGGCATCATTTGCAGGGTTTTATGAACAACCGCTACAAAACCTACCGCCGCAATCGCACCCCTTTCTGGACTGAAGGATGGGCATTGTACTGGGAAATGATTTTGTGGGATATGAAGTTTCCACAATCGCCCGAAGACCGAATCGGTATGCTTTTTTGGCGAATGCACCGCTGCGCACGCATTATTTTCTCGCTCAACTATCATCTGGGCAAATGGACACCGCAGCAGTGTATTGATTTTTTGGTAGAACGTGTAGGCCATGAGCGCGCCAATGCCGAGGGTGAAGTACGCCGTTCGTTTGTAGGGGGCTATGAGCCACTTTATCAGTTGGCCTACATGACAGGTGGTTTTCAGTTTTATGGACTCAAAAAAGAACTCGTCGACAGTGGCAAGATGACCTACAAGCAGTTTCATGATTTCATCATGCAACAAAACTCACTGCCCGTAGAGCTAATACGTGCCTTGATGACCAATCAAAAACTTCGCCCTGACTACAAAGCCCAATGGCGGTTTTATGTGCCACCCAAAAAGTAAAGAAATAAACTCCTATATCGAAAAAATCTCATTGATTTCTTTTGATTATCAATGGGTTATATAGATATTTCTCTGCAAATCTATGAGGTTTAAGCATAACAAAATCTGGGGTAATTTTGAAGCGTACCCACTGTGTTATACTCGTTAAAAATTGATTTACGAAAAAACCTCATAGGTTTCATTTGATTATCAGACGGTTATATCGTTACCTTTTCTCAAACCTATGAGGTTTAAGTATAAAACTTCACAGAATATTTTTGAGCGATACCGTCGCTTATTTCACAAAGTTATGTCGCACTTTATCATGTAAATCTGGGTTTTCATGCAGCTAAGAACTCGCCTTACGTTGTTGTTTACACTCATCACTGGTACGATTTTGCTGTCGTTTGCGGCGGTTATTTATCTATCGGCCAAAGAAAACCGCGAAGTAGAATTTTACGAGCTACTCCGTAAAGAAGCCCTCACCAAAGCCAATCTATTTTTTGAAGCCAAAGTAGAAGCCCAGATTCTCCAAGATATTTATCGAAACAACCGCCAAACCCTCAACGAAGTAGAAGTAGCTATTTATGATAGCACATTTCGATTGCTATATCACGATGCCGTCGAAATTGATGTGGTCAAGGAAACCTCCGATATGATTCGTGAGATTTTGCAAAAAAACGAGTTGTACTTTTATCAAAACGATTGGCAAGTGGTAGGGCTAAAGTTCTTCTTTCAACACCAAAATTATATCATTACTGCTGCTGCCTACGACCAGTATGGGTATCGTAAACTCAACAATCTTTTTCAAAACATACTCATTGCTTCTCTACTATCTATTTTGGTCATTTTTGGGGCGGGTCGTGTTTTTTCAAAGCGCGCCTTCGATCCCCTCAGAGAAATGATAGGTAAGGCCAAGCAAATTTCGGCCACCAACCTCGACCTACGCATCAGTAGCCAGAGTAGCAAAGACGAACTATCGGAGTTGGCGCAAACCTTCAATCAAATGTTGGACCGACTGGAAAAATCCTTTGATGCCCAAAAGCATTTTGTTTCCAATCTCTCGCACGAAATTCGTACTCCATTGGCTGCCATTGTGGCCGAATTGGAACTTGCCCAAAACAAAAACCTAAGCATAGAAGAATACAAGTCGGTCATCAGCAATGCCCAAGCAGATGCCAAAAAAATGGTACGCCTCTCCAATAGCCTCCTCGACTTGGCCAAGGCCAATTATGACACTACCGAAATTTCCTTCAAGGCGATTCGGGTTGATGAAGTATTGCTCGATGCGGTGCAGTTGGTACAGCAAGCCAATGCCGACTTTCATGTCGAAATTCACTTTGACTATGACATCGAAAACGACATGGATATTTCTATCAAAGGAAATCAATATTTACTCAAAACTGCCTTTGTCAATTTGATTGAAAATGCCTGCAAATTTGCTAATAACAAAACTTGTAAAATTGAAATGCGGTTGTCGGAGGAAGATTTTAAGTCTATGATTTTACTTCATTTCAAAGACAGCGGCATAGGTATTGCCGAGAAGGACTTTCATCATATTTTCAAACCTTTTTATAGAGGTGAAAATAAAACCTACACCGACGGCAATGGCATTGGACTTTACCTTACCCGAAAAATCATAGACATACACGAAGGCAAAATACACGTTGAATCCAAGCAAGGGCAAGGTTCTGTTTTTACCGTAGCTTTACCGGTCATTTCTCAATAATATTCTCTAAAAAATGAAAAGTCTATTGTTGTTTGTTGTTTCGGCCTTCTTCGAGATATTCGGCTGCTTTGCTTTTTGGAAATACATTCGTCTTCATGAGTCAGCTTGGTGGCTACTTCCGGGTACAGTTTCGCTGCTGATTTTTGCGTTTTTGCTTACTCAAGTCGAAACCGAGCAAGCAGGACGGGCTTATGCCATTTATGGAGGAATTTATATCGTGGCTTCGTTGGCGTGGCTGCACTTTGTGGAGCATACCCCTCCTGACCGCTGGGACCTCCTCGGTGCTGCCGTTTGCCTCCTTGGTGCGTGTATTATTCTATTCATGCCAAGATGATAAAGGCAGTAGGAAGTAGGCAGTACTACCAAAAGTCAAGGCTCTAATCGTTTTCTAATATTTTTTTAAAAATTCTCTAACAGGCTTCGTCGGCGAAGGTATGTACTTTTGCGGCTCAAAAAAGCGGGCGTATTCTTGCGTAAAGCAAACCTGCAAAATCACCTCATTCTCTAAACTGAAAGCAGACCATGCCACTCTTAGAATTTACCCTACGACTTGCTTTGGCCTTGATACTCGGAGCGGCGATTGGCTTCGAGCGGCAATGGCGGCAAAAAAGTGCCGGCCTCCGCACCAACACACTGGTATCGGTAGGTTCGGCGGCTTTTACGTTGATTTCGTTTTCGCTCACCTCGCTCGAAGACGGTGTGTACAAGGGCGACGCTACGCGCGTCATCGGTCAAATCGTAACAGGCATTGGCTTTTTGGGAGCAGGGGTCATTATGAAAAATGGCATGAGCATACAAGGACTCAACACCGCCGCTACGATTTGGTGCTCGGCAGCCGTCGGGTCATTTGCAGGGGTGGGCTTATATGCAGAGTCGGTGGTCGTAGCTACTGCTATCATCTTGACCCATGTACTACTGCGGCCATTGGGCGCACGCCTCAACCGCCTGCCCACAGACCAAGAAGACAATACCTTATTTTATTACTATTTCAGAATACGCTGCAAAGAGCAAGTAGAAAACCATCTCCGCGTACTGATACTCAATGCCCTCAAAAACGACGAACACTTACAACTGCGCTCCCTCAAAAGCAGCGACAACGGTCAGCCGAATTACACTTACATCGAAGCCGAAATCGTAGCCACCGGCAATCACAACGCCGAAATGGAAAAATTGGCTGGTACGCTCACTATCGAATATGGCGTAACCGAAGTAAGTTGGGAAATCAATGGTAAAAGTGAGGAATAGGAGATGGCTTAACAATTCCTTCATTTTGCAAAAAACAATTCCTGCTCTACTTTCATCTTTCAATACACAAAAAGAAAAAACCATAATGAAACATTTGTTGGTCATCTTGATAGGAATTTTGGGCTTGGTAGCCTGCCAAACCGAAACCTCTGACGAAACCCCCGAACGATTTGTGATGCGAGGAGATACGGTCATCGTACCTGAAAGCAGCATCGTTACCGACAAAATCAAAACCGCTGTCATCAACGAAGAATCCTACAAATTTGAACTGATAACGGCAGGTACGGTCAAGGCCATTCCCAACCAATATGCCGAGATAGCACCACCATTTTCGGGGCGTGTGAGCAAGGTTTATCTCAAATTGGGCATGAAAACACGCCCCGGCACTCCGCTCTTCGAAATGGTCGCCCCCGAATTTATGGACGCTCAAAAGGTATATTTCCAGGCTCGTTCGGAACTTGCCTCGGCAAGACTGACACTCAAACGCCAGCAAGACCTCAAAGCCAACGGCGTAGGGGCCGAGCGTGATTTGGAAGAAGCCGAAACCAACTTTCAAGTCAAAGAAAAAGAATACCAAAATGCCGTAGCCTCTCTCAAAATATTCGGTGTCAATGTGGACAAGTTAGTTTTCGGACAGCCTTTGGTCATCACGTCGCCCATAGCAGGCGAGGTGATTGAAAATGAAGTAGTCAATGGGCATTATATCAAAGCCGACGACCCGCCCCACGCCAAAGTGGCCGAGTTGGACAAAGTTTGGGTAGCGGGCATGGTCAAAGAAAAAGACATTCGGTTTATCAGTCAGTTGTCGGGAGCCGAAATCATGGTAGCGGCATATCCTGGTCGTAGAATCATAGGAAAAGTATATCACATCAACCAAATCGTGGACGAAGCTACGCGGAGTGTACAAGTACTGATAGAATGTGCCAATGCCGACCACACCCTCAAACCGGGCATGTACGTTACGGTCAAATTCATAGATAATCCCCAAAAAACGATGTTTGTCCCTGCCAAATCAGTCCTCCAGTACAATGACAAAAGTTATGTTTTTGTCCAAACTCAAAAAGGAGCTTACATGAGGCGATATGTCGAAACCGGTGTAACGGACAAAGAGCGAATCCAAATCACAACGGGCCTTACCCCCGGCGAAACGATCATCAGCGAAGGGGCTTTCTATCTGCTTGATGCCAAATGATTTTTAAGACATGAAGAAAAATATTTTTCAAACCACCATCGCCAAACGCTGGCTCATCGCCGCTTTGTTTGTACTCATTTCGCTGTTTGGCTATTATTCATGGACACGCCTCTCGATCGAAGCCTACCCCGACATCGGCGACGTAACCTCGCAGGTCGTAACGCAAGTACCCGGACTGGCTGCCGAAGAAGTAGAGCAACAAATCACCATTCCGATAGAGCGAGCTATCAACGGCCTGCCCGGTATGCACGTCATGAGGAGCAAAAGTACCTTTGGGCTTTCGATGGTAACAATCGTCTTTGACGACGGCGTGGACGACTACTGGGCGCGTACTCGTATCCAAGAGCGTTTGACCGACCTCGAACTCCCCTACGGAGCAGTGCCCGGTTTAGACCCCCTTACGTCGCCTACGGGAGAGATTTTTCGCTATGTCATCGAAAGTAAAACGCACGATTTGCGCGAACTCACCGACCTTCAAAACTTCGTCATCATACCTCGTATCAAACAAGTACCGGGTGTGGCCGATGTTACCAACTTCGGGGGTATCACTACACAATTTCAAGTCGAACTCGACCCTCGAAAGTTGGAGCAGTACAACATCGCGTTGAGCGAGGTGGTCGAAACCATCGAAAAAAACAACGCCAACTCGGGCGGTAGCATGGTCAATCGTGGCGATCAGGCCTATGTGGTCAGAGGCATAGGCTTGGTTAAAACCCTCGACGACATGGGTCGCATCGTGGTCAAATCGGTCAATGGTGTGCCGATTTATCTCAACGACATCGGCAAAATCAAATACGGCAACTTGGAGCGCAAAGGAGCTTTGGGCTACACCGACCGCCGTGGAGCAGACTACGAAGACAGCATCGAAGGCATCGTACTGTTGCTCAAACATCAAAATCCATCGGTGGTGTTGAAAGGAGTCAATGAAGCCGTACATGAACTCAACAATAGTATCCTCCCGGAGGGTGTCAAGATTCACCCTTTCTTAGACCGAACCAATTTGGTCGAAACTACGCTACATACCGTTTCCAAAACATTGCTCGAAGGCATTGGCCTTGTTATCATTGTGTTGATTGTATTTCTTGGAAGCTGGCGGGGGGCATTGCTGGTGGCGGTTACGATTCCGATTTCGTTGTTGGTAGCTTTTATCTTGATGCACTTCACCGACATTCCCGCCAACCTCTTGTCGCTGGGAGCCATAGATTTTGGTATCATCGTGGACGGTGCGATTGTGATGCTCGAAAGTATTCTGAAAAAGCGAGAAGAAAACGAAACCGTAGAACTGACCGAAAAAACAGTTTCTGAACTGGTCAAAGAAGTGGCACGGCCTATCTTTTTTGCTACGATTATCATTATCACGGCCTATTTGCCTCTTTTCGCTTTTGAGCGTGTCGAGAAAAAACTCTTTACGCCAATGGCCTTCACGGTAGGCTATGCCCTCTTTGGGGCATTGCTGGTGGCTTTGTTTCTCATTCCGGGTATGGCGTATTTTATTTACCGCAAACCCCAAAAGGTGTATCACAACAAATGGCTCGAAAAAATCAATGACCTCTACCACCGCCGCATCGAAAGTATAATGAAAAGGCCGGGGAGAGTATTTATCCCATTGGGATTGGTGCTGGCTGGGGCTATCACACTAACCGCCACAGTCGGCAAAGACTTCCTACCGCCATTGGACGAAGGCTCGATTTGGTTGCAAGTGGTACTGCCTCCGGGTATCACACTCGACAAATCGAAAGAAATGAGCAACGAACTACGACGTGTAACGATGCAGTTTGAGGAAGTAACCTACATGATGGTACAAGCAGGCCGCAACGACGACGGTACCGACGCTTGGACTCCTTCGCATTTTGAGTGTAGTGTCGGGCTGAAGCCTTACAGCCAATGGAAAAAGGGTAAAACCAAAGCTGACCTCATCGCCGAAATGGCCGAAGTATATGCCAAAATGCCGGGTTACAATATCGCCTTTAGCCAACCCATGATAGACGGGGTGATGGACAAAATAGCAGGTGCTCACAGCGAACTGGTCGTCAAAGTTTATGGCGATAATTTCAAAGAAACGCGCCGTATCGCCGAGGAAGTCCTCAAAACCCTCCGCACCGTCAAAGGGGCAGTGGACTTGGCCATTGACCAAGAACCTCCTCTCCCTCAAATCCAGATCATTGCCGATCGTCAAAAAATAGCCCAATACGGCCTCAACGTAGGCGATGTAGCCGAACTCATCGAAGTAGCCCTCGGCGGCAAAGCCATTTCGCAGATTTTTGTCGGGGTCAAAGTCTATGACATCATCTGCCGATACAGCGAAGAAAGCCGCAACACCCCCGAAAAAATAGGTAATTTGATGCTTACCAACTCCGAAGGAGCCAAAATCCCACTTTCGCAAGTATGTGATGTCAGACTCAACACCGGGGAAAGTGTCATCGCACGTGAGCAAAACAAACGCCACCTCACCGTCAGACTCAATCTACGCGGCAACGACCTCACCTCTTTTCTGAAAGAAGCCCAAGAAAAAATCGAACAAAACATTCAATACGACCACAACCTCTACAAAATCAAATGGGGAGGGCAGTTTGAAAACCAAAACCGTGCCTATTCACATTTGGCAGTGATAGTACCGATGGCTCTTGCGCTTATGTTTGTCTTATTGTATGGAGCCTTTGGGCAATTCCGTCAAGCAGGACTTCTGATGGGTATCGTGCCGCTGGCCTTGTTTGGGGGTATGTTGGCCCTCAATGTACGCGGCATGACACTCAACGTGTCGTCGTCGGTGGGTTTTATTGCCTTGTTTGGAGTGGCTATTCAAAACGGCGTGATTATGATTTCGCATATCAATACCCTGCGAAAACGTGGACTTGATTTGCTGCAAGCAGTGGTACATGGCGCGCACGACCGATTCCGCCCGGTGCTGATGACGGCTACGGTGGCCGTTTTGGGTCTGTTGCCAGCCTCTTTGGCTACGGGCATCGGCAGCGATGTACAACGCCCATTGGCTACGGTTATCGTGTATGGTTTGCTTTTTTCTACCGTCATTACACTTTTTGTATTACCTCCACTATACTATATGCTCGAAAAATGTTTCGGAAAAGAAGATGATGAATAAAAACCCGTGTCCGATCCATTCAATCCGTGTGCTGATAAAATCATCGAACACAGATAAGACACAGATAAAAAAGCAAACTTTGAAAGAATATGAAATGTAAAGCCCTATTCTTAATGATATTTTTGGGATTCTGTGGTGGCTTTGTGAGGTCCCAAAACACGGTATCCCAAAGCATCATTGACACATCTTTTCAAAAACGACCGCTCAACTATCGTAATTTTATCAGTTTGGTAGGTCAAAATAACGTAGGCTATGCCGCCGAAAAATTCAACCTCAACATCGCCGAAGCGATCGTGGTGAGTGCGGGTATTTTTCCCGACCCCGAACTAACCTTCGGCTATTTCGACAACAACCAACGCCGCCTCAATATGGGCAACGGCTTTATGACCGAACTCACATGGACACTCGAACTCGGAGGAAAGCGTAAAGCCCGAATTGATTTGGCCAAAAGTGAGTATGAGTTTACCAAATTTTTGTTGCAAGACTATTTTCGCAATCTCCGTGCCGATGCTACGCTGTTTTTTCTCCAAGCCTTACAAAACGAGTTTTTTCTCGATGTTCAGTACAATTCTTACCAAACCTTAAGCCGATTGGCGCGCAGCGACAGTATTAGGTATCGTATCGGTTCGATTACGCAGATTGACGCACGACAGAGTAATCTCGAAGCAGGAACGATGCTCAACGAAGTTTTTCAAGCTGAGGCCGAATGGAAAATGGCATTGGCCAATTTAGCCGTTTTGATAGGACAACGGCAGTCGGATACATTACTCTATGCAAGGGGTAGTTTCAACGCCTTCGACCGTTCGTATTCATTGGCTGACCTGATTACGACTGCCCAAAACAATCGAGCCGATTTGTTGGCAGCTTTACAAAACAAGACCATATCCCAAAATTTCCTCAAACTCGCCAAAGCCAACCGCATCATAGACTTAGGGCTTACCCTCGGCAATACCTACGCCTCATACACCCGCAATGTGATTGCCCCTACGCCCTCGTTTCATCAAATAGCGGCAGGGGTTTCGATTCCATTGAAGTTTTCCAACAACCGCCCCGGAGAGTTGAAGGCGGCCTATTACAACAACCTCCAAGCCGATGCCCGCTATCGGCAAATTGAACTGGAGATTCAAAACGAAGTAACGCGCGCTTATTTCAACTATCAAGCCTTACAGAAAAAAGTGCGTCAGTTCAACAACGGCCTTTTGACAGAAGCCAAGGCTGTATTGGACGGGAAGATTTATAGCTATCAGCGTGGCGAAACATCGCTGTTGGAAGTGCTCAACGCTCAGCGAACTTACAACGATGTACAACTGTCTTACCATCAAGCCTTGTATGAAAACGCCGCCGCCCTTGTCGAGTTGGAAAGAGCCGCCGGTATTTGGGATATTGATTTTTAAGAAGTTATAATAGCAAACGGATTGAAAAGATTGGACACAGATTTTTTAGCTATAATTTTTGATTAACGGAAATGATTCAGGTTAAATGAATTAATCAAAATTGCCTCAGAGAGGCTATATATTGGTAGTATATTCAAAATTGAACACATGAAAAAGATTTTTTTTAATAGTCTGTATCTACTTCTGATGAGCATTGTTTCGATAGCTCAAAACCAAGCCTTTGAGGCTTCAACCGACTCATTAAAAATCGCCAAGATTTTTGAAGATAAGTGGGCATCGTGGGGGCGTGTGAGCTATGCTCTCATACTGGGGGCGAATGTAGCCAATGTAGGCGGTAGAGATCGAGATTTTATCTTTGCCGAAAACAGTAGTCGTTGGCTTCCGGGGATTCAGGTAGGAATGGAAGTCAATACCCGCTTTAGTGAAAAATTTTCTCTCAAGCACGCCCTTCTTCTTTCTCAAAGAGGCGCAGGTATCACGCTCGAAGATGACCTCAATGACCGTTACAATACTCGCATGAGAACTTTTTATGTAGATGTTTTTCCGGCAAGCCCCACCTATCATACCAAAAATATTCAACTTTTCGGTGGGCCGTATATGAGTGCACTTGCAGCCGCTTCTTTGCGTCGCAAAGACCCACAAGGTCGTTTTTTCAGAGATAGAGGGCTTTTTGGTACACCCGATAATTTTGAAGAGGAAACCAAATACCTTCAAAAATTTGATTTTGGACTGCAAGTAGGCATCGGCTTTGAGATCACTCCACGGATGGTACTCCAAGCCCAATACCTACATGGCTTCACGGATATTTTTCAGTTTGCCAATAGTTTTACCAATCAATCTCCCAAAACCGATAATATCAGAATTTTCAATCGTGCGTTGATGATTTCGATAGCGATGCGAATGGGCCAATAAATCAATCATGGATTTTTTACAAGTCATCTCCTACACGGGTACGTTTGTTTTTGCAATCGCTGGCGCACTGAAAGCCCGCAAGCACCAAATGGATATATTTGGAGGGGCTACGCTGGCTTTTGTTACGGCCTACGGTGGTGGTACCGTGCGCGACTTACTCATTGGTTTTCGCCCGTTAAGCTGGATTAACGACTACATCGCTCTTGCGTTGGTGGTATCTGCAGTAGCGGCAGTTTTCTTATTCGACCGCAAAGTAGTCAAATTCCAACGCGCCATTTTCATCAGCGATGCCATTGGGCTGGGGTTGTTTACGGTTTTGGGGATAGACAAATGTTTTCAGATGCAAATCAATAGTATCTATGCCATTATACTCGGTACGATAGGAGCTACTTTTGGAGGGCTTTTGGCCGATATTTTGAGCAATACCGTGCCGGATTTACTTAAAAAAGGAGAAATGTACGCCACCGCTTGCCTCATCGGTGGAGGCATACAAGTACTTCTCGAAAGGCAAGGCGTAAACGATAGCCTCTCGCTTACGGCCTGTATAATGGTAGTAGTGGCCGTGAGGATTTTGTCCAAATGGAAGCGGATTTATTTGCCAGAGATGTAGCCTGCCCCATCTATTTTACAACTTTCAATTGTTTTCTGAAATTATAAGCCAGCATTACATTCCACATAAAAAACTGATTATCAGGAATGTTTGAGCGTAACGTTTGGTTGATAGTACCATGAAAACTGAAGGGCGATTGGGTGTTGGAGATGCTGGCTGTAGCCGTGAAATATTCGCCGCTGGTATCATCAAGTTTCAAAAAGAAAACAGTAGGTGTAAAATGAAAGCGATAATTGCCACCGATTTTTAGGTTTGTAAAAGCAGAGTTTAAAAAAAGAACGTGCGTTCGTTGTGGGCCATGTTTTTGAAGTGCATTTCCATTGAGGTACATCGCACTGACGTTCCAATGGGGACTTATCTGATAGCTGGGTAATACCTTGAAAGCGATAAAACGAAGTGTTTCGGTGATTTGGATTGTGTTGCCTTTACTGTCTGTAGCCTCGCGCCTGATCATCGAAAAAGCTGGGTGAGTACCAACTATCAAGTTAAACTTCTTTCGCATGATCAAACGATAACGAAACCAAAACAAAAGCCCTCCCTTGCTGGCATTGGGTACTAAGCGTATGTCAGGGTCGAAGCTGAAACGTTTTTTCTGAAAATAAAAATTGATGATAGTAGCGGGGCTGTTCAACGAGAAGGTAGGTATGATCGAAAAGCCGTTGTTGGTGATACCTACCGACCCCGAAAAGGTAGTAAGGTTTTGGGTACTATCGGGGTTTTGGGCATAACATAAGGAAACTACTGAAAAAATCACAATCAATGTACCAAATTTCATGAATAGTGAATGGTTTTTGCACAAAAGTAAGGTACTGTTATCATATAGCTTTCATACAATGTTCAAAAAAAGATGAGGTAGGCTTAACGCTTTTTAAATTTAAGTAATGAATATAATCCAGTATTTAGTATCACCATTGCTTGGTGCGATGGGGGCCATTCGTCGCTTTTTTTTATCTTTGCGCCCAACTTTCGACCTTATCAAAGATTCATTGGCTTTGATAGGGTCTTTTTTTAGTCCAAAATATGCAGTTCAAACATCAACAATACTTCATTCAAGAAATATCCTTACTTGATTTGGCCAACCAGTTTGGCACGCCCGTCTATGTGTATGATGCCGACAAAATCGTCGAAAAAATCAACGAACTACGGCAAGCATTTCCGCAAGTCAATCTTAAAATCAAATTTGCCTGCAAAGCCCTTACCAATGTTTCGATACTTGGATTAATGCGCCAAAATGGTGTCGAAATAGACGTAGTATCGCCCCAAGAACTCCAACTGGCACTTCATGCAGGGTATCGAGGGGAGCAGGTTACGTTTACACCCAGTGGTGTATCTTTTGATGAAATCGAGGCCGCTGTAGCAGCAGGGGCGATCGTCAATCTCGACAATTTGGTCGTACTCGAAAAATTTGGACAACGGTATGGCCACAATGTCCCATGTATGATACGCATCAAGCCCAACGTAGCCGCTGGTGGCAATGCCAAAATCATGACCGCTCACGAAGGCTCAAAATTTGGTATTGACATACGGCAGCGAGTTGATATTTTACAAATCGTTCATAAATACAATATGCAAGTTATCGGCTTGCATCAACATACCGGCTCCGACATCAAAGAAGCAGAGGCTTTTGTACGCGCTGCTGATGTCATTTTCGATTTTGCTACCGAATTTGCCCACCTCCAAATCATTGACTTAGGCGGAGGCTTTAAGGTAGCCTACAAAGACGGCGATCCTACTACCGATATGCCCCGCCTTGGCCAACAACTCAGCGAGGCATTTTTGGAGTTGAGCCAAAAGATAGGCCGCCCACTCCAGCTTTGGTTTGAGCCGGGCAAGTTTTTGGTGAGTGAAGCTGGTATTTTATTGGTCAATGTCAATGTAGTAAAACAAACACCGGGGCGAACTTTCGTAGGGGTCAATTCGGGGCTGAATCATCTCATTCGCCCCATGATGTACGATGCTTATCACCATATCATCAATGTTTCCAATCCTAATGGTCCGAATAAAGTTTATGATGTCGTAGGCTACATTTGCGAAACTGATACCTTTGCCCAAAACCGTGAATTATCTGAAGTTCGAGAAAACGATGTATTGGCACTACTCAACGCAGGAGCGTATGGTTTTACGATGAGTAGCCAGTACAATAGCCGTTTTCGCCCTGCCGAGGTATTGATTTATGAAGGAAAGGCTCATCTCATCCGCCACCGCGAAAGCATGGAAGACATTCTGCGAAATCAAATCTTGCTCAATTTCTAAATTTGCACATTTACTTTTCACTTTCAACTTTACACTTTAAACTTCAATATGGGACGCGCATTTGAATACCGTAAAGCCAGTAAACTCAAACGCTGGGGCATGATGTCGAAGACTTTTACACGTATCGGAAAAGACATCGTCATGGCCGTAAAAGCCGGTGGCCCTGACCCCCACAACAACTCTCGTCTTAGGGCTGTAATACAAAATGCCAAAGCGGCCAATATGCCCAAAGATAACGTAGAAAGAGCCATCAAAAGGGCTACCTCTAAAGAACAAGAGGACTACAAAGAAGTGGTATATGAAGGGAAAGGCCCACATGGAGTTGCGATTTTGATTGAAGCCACCACCGACAACACCAACCGCACCGTAGCCAATATACGTAGCTATTTCAATAAACTCGGCGGTAGCCTCGGTACTTCGGGCATGCTCGATTATCTCTTTGACCGTAAGTGTGTTTTCAAGATTGCTAATGAAGGCATTGATTTAGAAGAACTGGAGTTTGAACTCATAGACTACGGAGCTGAAGAAGTCTTTGTGGAC
This sequence comes from Runella sp., assembly GCA_046294665.1. GTDB lineage: Bacteria > Bacteroidota > Bacteroidia > Cytophagales > Spirosomataceae > Runella. The sequence goes on along the minus strand of JBKBKL010000025.1, from coordinate 6,401 downwards.
GATGAAACCAACGAAATCATCATCTATGGTGAGTTTTCGGCTTATGGCAGTTTACAGCAGTTTTTGGAAGGCAAAGGCTACGAACTCAAAGGAGCGGAGTTTACACGTATCCCAACAGAATACAAAGAACTAACCGAAGAACAAGCCGCCGAAGTTGAAAAACTCATCGAGCGCATCGAAGAAGACGACGACGTACAAAACGTTTATACCAATTTAAAGTAAGTTTTCTTAGCCACAAATATACGGGCTTAGGGTTCGTGTATTTGTGGCTTTTTCTTTGGCTTAAATTGATACACAAACCCAGTGCTTACATAAAATTCAGCATAAGAAAATACTTCTGTCGAAACGGCAAATGTACGTCCAAATTGGACTTGGTATTTGAGTTTTTCACCACCCGCTCGCACCAACATCGAAGGCTCAAAAAATACTCTATTGTTGAGGTTGAAATTGATAAAATGATCTTTCTCTAACACATTCTTAGGATAATTTGTATTGGGAAGGCTATAACTTACATTCGAAAATCTTCCCGTAAAACTCACTTCTACATGGGTATGTACATAGCCTATGGAGGGTTGTACAAAAAAGCGGGTTTGAAGTGATTGAAAATAGTAGGGATCAGCGAGTTGGATATTGCCAGAGTTGGGGTTTTCCAAATCTCTAATGTTGATTGTTCCGATACCTGCTCCAGCGTAGGTTTCAAAAACGATACCGTCAGAATTTCTCTTAAAATAACCCATTCCTCCCTCTATCAATCCGCCTCTGCCAGATCGCCTTGTTCCTTGCCATGTCTGCAATTTGGAGGTAAAGCCGTAAGTATTGAGCAGTAAGCCTACATTGTTGCCAACAGCATACGCTCCCTGTGCATTGAACGATGTACCTCTGGGAAGATTAACTTGTAAACTACTATTGATTTGCCCCTCGCCCTTGCCACCCAACATGGGCGAATTGACGCTATTGGGAATATAAACTCCTCCACAACTATAAAACAAGCAACTGATAACGAACACGATACATGGCTTTTTCATAAGATTTCATGGTTGATGAGATTTCTTCTGAAATATCCTCAATTTATCGCCATTTACCGCAGCGATGAGCCAAAACTTTTGGTTCGGACGACGAACCATGACCAAAGTTCTCGCATCTCCTTGCACCATAAAGCCCGATTGCCACGGCGGTAGCGACTGGAAATTGCCTTTACCATCGCCCAGCATCACCCAACCCTGCGAAGCATCATAACGCCCCGTGAGGGATTCGGTAGCGAAAGAATTTCCTACTGCTACGAGGTCTAAATGACCGTCGTGATTGACATCAATGGGTAGCATACTTTGTATAGGGGCTATTTGTGCTTGAGTAGGCAAAGGTTTCATTGAAAACTTTCCATTGCCCTCATTTTCAAGATACACCGAGGCCATTTGAGTCGCTTGGAGTACTTGCATATCGAGGTGGTCAGATGGATTAAATAGGTCTTGAAAATCCATTTTACCATACTCTCTATAATAGACCATTTTACGCTTGAGGCTTGGCATTTGATCTAAAATCGTACCACGAGGGTGATTGAGGTAAGGTTTGCCTTGAATGTAAATAGACATGAAAGCATCATAAGAACCACTGTGGTCGAAGTCTTTGGCGTGGACTACGATTGGCTCTGTTGGAGAGGCTTTGTAGCGACTGTTGAGGCCGAGATTGCCCAATACAAAATCTACATCGCCATCATTGTCGAAATCTGCCGCTGAGAGGCTATGCCACCAGCCAAGCCCCCCTTGCCCCCCGAAGGGGGGGGAGGCATTGGTGGTTTGTGAATTTTGGTCGAGTTGCCATTGGCCATTTTTCATTGTCCACTGCCCATTCATTATAGAAAGTTTACCTTTTTGGTTTTTGAAAAATGTAGGAGCGAGCCATTCGCCGACCAAAACCAATTCGGGGTAGCGGTCGTTGTCGAGGTCTTGCCAAGTGGCGGCTGTGATCATGCCGAGGTTGAGCGATTCGGGGCAGAGTTGGGCGGTTACATCGCTGAACCTCACCCCACCCCGAAACGAGTTCGGGGCACCCCTCTCCTTCACAAGGAGAGGAGAAGGGGGTGAGGTTTCATTTCTTAGGAGATAGCTTCTTGGTGCTTTGGGCCATTGCTTGGGTACTACACGCCCACCCACAAACAAATCTAAATCTCCGTCTTGGTCAAAATCACCAGCTACTACACAAGAGCCACTACTGATGATTTTGGGCAGCGCGTCGGGGGCTTGGGCAAAATTGCCCTTGCCGTCGTTGAGGTAAAGCATATCTTGATAAGCGGCCTCATCGCCAAATTCGCTGCCCCCCGCTACACAATACAAGTCAAGGTCGCCGTCGGCATCGGCATCAAAGAGTAGCACACCGGTTTCTTCTTGGCGTTTTTGGGAGGGGTCTTGGAGCAAGGGCTTTTTGACAAAACCCATTTTGGTTTGCACAAAAAAGTAACCCGTATGGCGCGATGCCCCCGCCGCATAAAAATCTTCAAGGCCGTCGCCATTGATGTCGCCAACGGCTATATGAGGGCCTTGTGTAGAGTACAAATGCGGCAGTGTGGGCTGATAGTTGAAATCTAAAAATTCATTTTCTTCATGAACAAAATCAAGATTTAGGTTTTGGGTAATATCCTTAAAAACAGAACCTTGACTTATTTTTACAAAATCTCTTCGAGGCAAATCTGCTTGTTTTTCTTCGAGTAACAATGTTTGATTGGCAGCTACATTTTTCAAAACTTGCCTTTTTGCCGACAACCACTGAATTTCGAGAGAGTCTATCTTCTTGGCTTGCCCCAGCCCGAAATAGACGAAATTTTCGACCGTAGAAAGATACCCACGATGAATGATATGCTCTGCAAACTGACTTTGGCCATTGTACCAGATGGTGATTTTGGAGTTGAGACCTTCGAGGTTGCCTCCATTGCCCAATAGCTTGATTTTTAGATAGTTGTATGATTTACTTGTGGAAGAAAGTTGAGAGTTTTTTGCAAAATCTAATTGATTATTTTGATAAATAAACACCTCATCGTTGAGGTTGTTCATGATGATGTCGAGGTCGCCGTCGTTGTCGAAATCGGCATACGCTGTACCGTTGGTGAAAGTATTTTCTTTCAATCCAAGTTCAGCCGCTTTGTTTTGAAAAGTCAAATCTTTTTGATTGATAAACAACCAATTAGGCTTTTTGACTTCGCCTATCTCGCGAGCTTTTTCTTGTAGCCTTTTACTACGCTCTTCTTTTGACCCAAACATATTGTATTCATTGGAATACGACATAAAATCGAGGTCAGTAATATCTTTCACGTAGCCATTGGTAATGAGTAAATCACGCCAACCGTCCATATCAAAATCGGCAAACAAGGGGCTCCAGCTCCAATCGGTCGCAGCGATTCCAGCTAAGTAGCCAATATCGGAGAAAGTTGGATTGTAAGGTTGTTGAGGCTTTGCGCCATTGTTGAGCTGCAAGACATTTCGCACAAACTGTGGCTGATAGCCCATGCGTAACTGCTGGCGATATTTGTCGTGAGGAATATTGGGAAACATCGTTTTTTGACGAAGGTTGTCGTCTGGAAGCATATCCACGACACATAAATCTTCGAGGCCGTCGTTGTTGAAGTCGGCCATATCTACCCCCATGGAGTTGTGCGACTGATGCGCAAAGTACTCTGCAATTTCATTTTTGAAAGTACCGTTTTTTTGATTGATATACAGTATATCGTTAGATTGGAAGTCATTGGCTACATAAATGTCTGGCCAGCCGTCGGTGTTGAAGTCTTTGACTACTACACCCAGCCCCCAGCCTTCGTGGAGTATGCCGGCCTGTCGGGAGATGTCAGTGAACCTCACCCCGCCCCGAAGCAAGTTCGAGGCACTCCTCTCCTTAGCAAGGAGAGGAGTAGGGGGTGAGGTGCTATCATTTCTAAATAACTTATCTTGACTATTACCTGTACCATCAGCACGTGGCCCGATGAGTTCATTACGATTGAAATCCTCATGGGCGTTGTTACATAGATATACGTCAAGATCACCATCCAAATCAAAATCGAAAAAAGTAGCTTGGGTAGCATAGGAAGAGTCGGCTAACCCTACTTCAGCAGCTACTTCGCGGAACGTCGGGATACTGTCGGCGTTGAGTCCTTCGTTGAGAAACAGTAGATTAGGAGCAGGTTTATTTTTTTGAGGGAAAGCCGTCAGCACATAAATATCCAACCAGCCGTCTTGGTTGATGTCAATCATCGAAACCCCTGTACACCAGTGGTTTGTAGCTGTTTTTGAGATTTCGGTGATGTCTTTGAATTTAATTTTTCCCTTTTCAGATTCGTTCAAATACAAACGGCTTGATACCATATTTCCAGCCAAAAACACATCGGGTTTGCCGTCATTGTTGAGGTCGCCTATTCCTACTCCTCCACCATTATAGATGTATTCAAAACTTAATACATTGAGAGAATCAGACTCAAAAATATCGTTACGAAACACAATACCTGTTTCACTACTTTCCAATCTTGTGAAAAGTTTTTTATCAGAGCGACAAGAAATAAAGACAACACTTAATAAAAAGAAAATGATAAACGACAACTTAGAAAGTCTTTGAAACATGGGGTATGCCTTCGTGTTACACATGAAACTTGGGAGTTGAAAAATAATCTTGAAAGGCTCAAAATCTAACAAAAAATCCGCAAAATCACTTTTGGAGTAGAGTGATTTTGCGGATTTTTGAGGTTATGATTAAGCTCAATATCCTGGATTTTGATTGGCTTGCCCTATTTTAGGGTTGTTGTCCAATTCATTTTGAGGAATTGGCAGTAGCGCGTGGCGAGCTTCAAATTGGAACTGGAAACGAGGTACCAAAGCCCCAGTCAATTTATTTTGTCTGCGCCAGCGTACCAAATCACGATTTCGTACTTCCTCGCCATTGAGTTCAACACGTTTTTCATGTACGATAGCCGCAAATATCTCATCTTTGTTTCTGACAGGGAAACGAGAGGTCGGATAAGGCGGCATTGCTACACTCGGACGTGCTCGGACTTGATTGAGGAGTGTGATGGCAGCGTTGCCATTGCCCAACTCATTTTCACACTCAGCCATCATCAAGAGTACCTCGGCATAGCGGATTACACGGTAATTGATACCTGAAGTATTGTAACCACCGGGGTCCATTTTATAGTGAAGGGAATATTTATTCCAAGATACTTTTGTAACTCGTCCATCTATTGTGGTTGTGTTTCCTTGTACTTGGGCTTCAGCCAAAACACTGTTTCCATTGTTGTAGCGATCTCCTACTGTCAAGAAGCTAAAACTACGACGAGGGTCAAGTTTGGCATCACCTTTCAATGGGCTTTCAAATTCATCAATCAATGTTTGTGAAGGAATCAAATTACGCCAGCCGGTGGGCGAATACTCTTGCGTACGCACATTGCGTTCTTGGTTTCCCCATGAGGGGTCATTACCATCACCCATCCAGTTTATATCTCCAATAGTAGAGTATCCAATCTCAAATATTGACTCGCTATTCCATTCGTTTTCTTCTTGGAAATTGTCATTGTAATTGTCGGTTAGCCTATAAACACCTGACGAAATCACCTTTTGAAGTTCGGTTCGAGCAGCAGCAAAATCACCTCTAAACATCAAAATACGTGCTTTGAGCGTGTTGGCTGCCCCACGAGTGGCACGGCCCAATTCGGCTCCTTCATATCTGAGAGGTAGAACCGACTCGGCAGCGTTGAGATCTTCTAAAATAAACGCGATAACCTCCGCCTCTGTACTACGTGGCAAAATAGCATCAGGTGTAGTGGCAGTAGCTTTGTAGATAGGTACACCACCCCAAAAAGTTAGAAGTTCGGCATAACACCAAGCACGCAAAAATTTGGCCTCTCCCACTACACGCCTTGCCAAAGTAGAGTTGGCATCACTGGCTTGGGGAGCTCTCTCAATGACCGTATTGGCTCTATGTATAGCTCTAAACAGTCCATTCCAAACTTCATTCAATACAAAGTTATCTGGACGATGAGCACCAATCAATATTTGGTTACGTGGTGCCTCCAACTGTCCTCCACCTGACTGGAAATCGTCAGAACGCAAGTGATTTAAGAAAAACCACTCCCTGCCTATCAATCCATTTCCTTGTAATATGGCATATACAGAGTTAACCCCTGATCTTAATTCTTCAGCATTTTTGAAAAAAGAATCGGGGGTGAGTTGGTTGGGGTTCTTCCTGTCCAATGCACTTTGATTACAGGCCGTTGTAACCCCAAGAGCGACCAAAACACTGAAAATGATTTTCCTGTTCATGATATGTAATTTTTAAATTCTGATTTTATACTAGTTAAAAATTGATTTGCGAAAAAACCTCATAGTTTTCATTTGATTATCAGACGGTTACGTCATTGCCTTTCTCAAACC